>NZ_JBYNSB010000035.1:0-174452 GCF_057785455.1 Mesobacillus sp. | reverse complement strand
GGCCATTTTACCCCGCAGGAGCAAAGCGACGAGGAGGCTCACCGCACGCCCCAAGAAAAATTTGCTCTTGAAAAAGCCGGCAATTGGGCTTTTTCATAATTTTTCAGAGGAAAGCGAAGCGCCTGGAACGGAAATCAACAGTCTGTTATTGTAACGCTTCTTTAATAAACCATTTAAAAGGAGATTTCAAGAGCAAATTGTTTTATTTCCATTACCCTCCATATTTCGTTAAACTGAATAACGCTTTTTACTTTGTTAGAAACTACCCAAGAGAAAAGGGGAGTCGATCATGAGCAAAGTAAAAAAATTATTAGGAGATATTGAACTTACAAAGGATTTGTCGCTCCTTTTGATTATTGGAGGATTGTACTCATTAAGCATCGCCCTCTCCAATACTTTTGTAAATATATATTTATGGAAGCAATCGGGAGAGCTTGCCGATCTTGGGCTGTATAATTTATCGATTGTCATTGCGCAGCCATTAACATTTATACTTGCTGGCCGATGGGCAAAAAAAGTGGATCGGGTGATTGTTCTCAGGATAGGTGTCATCTTATTGGCGTTATTTTATGTGACAGTGCTGCTTGTGGGGACAAGAGCATCTGATTTTCTGCTGTTATTGGGAGCTTTACTCGGTATGGGCTACGGGTTTTACTGGCTGGCATTTAACGTCCTGACTTTTGAAATCACTGAGCCGGAAACGCGGGATTTTTTTAATGGCTTCCTTGGCATTCTTGGTTCGGTTGGCGGAATGATAGGTCCTTTTGCAGCAGGATTCATCATTTCAAGGCTTGATAAATTCACTGGATATACTGTTGTATTCGGCTTGTCACTGGGATTATTCGCGGTAGCGGTATTCCTGAGCTTTTCTCTGAAACGCCGGCCGGCACACGGGAGGTACTGGTTTCAACGCATCATTACTGAAAGAAAGCATGACAAGAATTGGAGAATGATTACAAATGCTCACTTTTTCCAGGGGCTTAGGGAAGGAGTATTTGTATTCATCGTCTCGGTCTTTGTCTTTATTGCGACTGACAGTGAAATGGCACTGGGTACATACGGTTTGATCAACTCTGGTGTCTCATTCCTGGCTTATTATTTCGTTTCAAGGATGCTGAAAAAAGAATATCGGAAAAAGGCCATATTGGTCGGAGGCATTATCCTGTTCCTGGCGATTTTCCTGATTGTCTTCAGCCCTAATTATTTCAGGCTTCTGTTATATGCAGCAATGATCGCTGTTGCATATCCGCTTCTCCTTGTTCCATATTCCTCCATGACATACGACGTGATCGGCAGGGGCTGGAAGGCTGCTGAAATGCGGATTGAATATATCGTAGTCAGAGAGTTATTCTTGAACCTGGGCCGAATTTTTTCAATTTTGCTGTTTCTGGCATCGATCTCCATTTTTGCTGAAGAAACCATTATCCCTGTCCTGCTTATCGTATTGGGGAGCGGCCATAGTCTGATTTATTTTTTCATCCGCAAAGTTCAATTGAAAGCACCAGCATGACCGGGTATACTCTGCCCGGCTTTTTTAATGTCGTACTGCTGAAAATGATTGGTAAAAGGAAAAATTTCCAGATGATGTTTCTTGATAGAAAAAAATATCAAATTTAGATACAATAAAGGGTAGTGTATGGACATACCAGACTGAAGAGGTGGGAGAGGCTTGGTAAAGAAGAAAAAGAAGAAGACGCATGTGCCATTCAGGCTGAATATGTTGTTTTTTGCTGTGTTTTTATTGTTTTCAATGCTGATTTTAAGGCTTGGCATTGTGCAAATCGTTTACGGGGAAGATTTTAAACGTGAAATCGAGCGTACTGAGGATGTTACAGTGAACAATCCGGTCCCAAGGGGAAAAATGTATGACCGGAATATGAAGACAATCGTTGATAACATTCCTAGCAAGGCGATTACTTATACAAAAAGCCAGAGTACTGAAACGAAAGAAATGCTTATGATCGCAGAGCGCCTGGCAAAATTGATTAAAAAGGATACAAAAGAAGATTTAAAAAAAATCAGGGACAGAGACAAAAAAGACTATTGGATCCTTAGAAATGAAGAGAGGGCAAAGGAAAAGATCAGGGAAGAGGAATGGGATCTTTATGATGAAAAGAAGCTGGATGACAAGCAGCTTTATAATCTTCAGCTTGATCGGATAACGGAGAAGGAATTAGCGGAATTGACTCCAAAGGATCTTGAAATTCTTGCTATTTTCCGTGAATTAATCAGCGGCTATGCTCTTTCACCGCAAATTGTTAAAAAAGATGTTACACCTGAAGAGTTTGCTATCGTCAGTGAGAACCTGGAAATGCTGCCAGGAGTCGATACTACTACCGATTGGGAAAGAGAGTACACCTACGATAAAACCCTGAAATCGATCCTTGGAAAGGTAAGTGACTCTGAAAAGGGATTGCCAAAGGAAAAACTTGATTATTACCTTTCAAGAGATTACAGCCGTAACGACAGGGTCGGCCTGAGCTATATCGAGCAGCAATATGAAGATGTCCTTCACGGGCAAAAAGCTAAGGTGAAAAATGTTACCGACAAAGCCGGCAATGTACTCGATACAAAGGTAATCACCGAAGGACAGCGTGGGAAAGACCTTGTTTTGACTGTTGATATGGATTTACAGCTTGCTGTGGAAAAAATCATTGAAGAAGAGCTGTTAAAGGCAAAACAAGAGCCGAGGACCCGCCTTTTGGATCGGGCTTTTGTCGTGATGATGGATCCGAACACTGGGGAAATCCTGTCATTGGCGGGTAAGCAGATCGGAAAGGATGAGAAGACCGGTAAAACGGTTATGAATGATTTTGCCAGCGGTAACTTCACGACCTCGTACAATGTTGGTTCTGCAGTTAAGGGTGCAACTGTCCTTGCCGGCTTCCATACAGGAGCAATCAGACCTGGGACACAATTCTATGACACTCCAGTTAAAATTGCCGGGACAAACCCGAAGAAATCCTGGAAAGCAGGATTAGGCACACTCGATGACCGGAATGCATTGAAGGTATCCTCAAACGTATACATGTTCATGACAGCCATCAACATCGGCCACGGGAATTATCAATATGATCAGCCATTATGGCTTGATCCCAAGGCCTGGGATACGATGAGGAATTACTTCAGCCAGTTTGGCCTGGGGGCCAGAACTGGTATCGACCTTCCGAACGAGATGGTAGGTTTCAAAGGAATGGAACGGAAGCCTGGTCTTTTGCTTGACTTTGCAATAGGCCAGTATGACACATATACACCGATTCAGCTTGCACAATATGTTTCAACCATTGCAAATGGCGGAACTCGTCTGCAGCCGAGAATCGTGAAGGAAATCCGGGAACCCGTCATGAAGAACAATGAAGTCGGGCCTGTCCTGGAAGAAATTGAACCAGTGATACTGAACAAAGTCGATGCCAAACCGGAATGGTTTGACAGAGTGCAGGAAGGCTTCAGAAGGGTTATGCAGGAACCAGGCGGAACAGCTTATGGTTCCTTCCATAATGCTGATTATAAGCCTGCTGGCAAAACCGGTACAGCCCAGGCAGCCTATGATGGCCCAATAGAGTTTCCTGAAGGACAATCTGCCCCTGAAGTAATGAACCTGAGCATGATTGCATATGCACCTTATGATAATCCGGAAATCGCATTGGCAGTAATGGTTCCCTGGGCATATGAAGGAAGCCAGGGGCATCACGCAAACAATGATATCGGACGCCGGGTTCTTGATACCTATTTTGAGCTTAAAAAGAAGCGCATAGAAGGGAATATGAACCCTGAGCAGCCAGTGCAGGAAATCGAGAAAAAGGAAGAAGGCGCAGACCTTCTGGAAGAAATAGAATCAGAAACTGAACAATAAACTTGATAAAAACTGTCTCTATTGAGGCAGTTTTTTTTTGCGTTGGGCATACTAACTGATACCGGACAAACCTATTTTTATACCTGATTTTTGCCGCCTTTACACAATCGAAAGCTAAATTTACAAAACCTTTACATTCAGTTAAAACCGCGTTAAAAGTTAAGTTTTATTCTAAGCAGGTAGGACAAAACAACCACATCTCGTAGGGGGAATTGAGGAATGAAGAGTCTTAAAAAGATGAGTGTGTTTTTAATGCTGGCAGCTGTAATGGTATTTACTGCAGCTTGCGGCGGTGGAGATAATGATGGCGGAAATGGTGAAGAGCTTGAAGGCAGTGTCGTAATTGATGGCTCAGGAACTGTTTACCCGTTCATGGCAATGATGGCTGAAAACTATATGGGAGAACAAGAAAATGTATCTGTTGAAGTCAGCCGCTCCGGAACATCAGCAGGCTTCAAAAAATTCCTTGCTAAAGACGGAACTGACTATAATGATGCTTCCCGCCAGATTAAGGATGAGGAAAAAGCAAAAGCTGAAGAGCTTGGCATCGAAGTACAGGAAATGAAAGTAGCGCTTGACGGTATTACGATTGTTATCAATAAAGACAATGACTGGGCTAAAGAGCTTACTGAACAAGAAGTAAAAGACATCTTCCTTGCTAGCGCAGGAAAGAAAAAGTGGTCAGATGTCCGTGCAGATTTCCCGGATGAAGAAATTAAGACTTATGGACCTAATGAAAACCATGGAACATACGAGTTCATGTTCGAAAATATTCTTGGAGAACAGGATCTTCCTGAAAACATCAACCTTCAGCAGGATTACTCAACTCTAGTTGACCTTGTGTCCAAAGATAAGAATGCAATTGGGTTCTTCGGTTATGGATATTATGAAAGCAACAAAGACAAGATTTCTGCTGTTAAAGTGGACTTTGGTAACGGCCCTGTGGAACCGTCATTAGATACAATCAAAGAAGATGGCGATTACGCTCCATTCACTCGTCCAGTATTTACTTACCTGAACGTGAATCAGGCTAAAGAAAAGCCGCAGGTTCTGGATTATGCAATCTATACAATGAACAATGCCCAGGATGTTGCTAAGGAAACTGGATTCGCTCCGCTATCCGATGCGGATGTGAAGGCAACCCTTGATACATTGAATGGCTTGAAGAAGTAAACCTTTAACCACAAGGAGATGAGAGGTCAAACCTTCTCATCTTCTTGCGTGTGTTACTATTATTATTTTTTCCCTGGGGTACTATAAGGAAAAGTTCTTCCTTGGATGAGAAGGATGAAAGGGGTTATTCGCGTGGCAAAAAGCGTTGTTCACAATAGCGGTAATAAACTGAACGTACGTGAAATGATTCAGGAAAAAAAGAAGACAAAAAGCA
Organism: Mesobacillus sp.; assembly: GCF_057785455.1. NCBI lineage: Bacteria > Bacillati > Bacillota > Bacilli > Caryophanales > Bacillaceae > Mesobacillus > Mesobacillus sp. Next base: position 169,212 of record NZ_JBYNSB010000035.1, on the reverse strand, counting down.
TTAATAACACTACTGAAAAATTAATACCGAAGATTTTATTCGGCATAGCAGCAATCTCTGTATTAACAACTATCGGAATTGTACTTACATTATTAACGGAAACAATCGCCTTTTTTAAAGACGTTTCAATAATTGATTTCTTTACAGGAACAAAGTTAAAGCCTTTAGGGGAAAATGCCGTCTTCGGAGTTCTGCCATTGCTGACTGGAACACTCATTTCTACAGTAATTGCGATGCTTGTAGCGATTCCGATCGGCCTTATGACAGCCATATACTTAAGTGAGTATGCCTCAGAAAAAGCCCGAAGAGTTTTGAAACCGATACTTGAAGTTCTTGCAGGGATTCCTACTATCGTTTATGGGTTCTTTGCCTTTACCTTTGTAACTCCGTTATTACGGTCATTTATTCCTGGACTGGAGCCGACAAATATCTTGAGCCCGGGACTTGTCATGGGAATCATGATAATCCCGATGGTTGCCTCCTTATCTGAGGATGCGATGAGCTCTGTTCCGAATGCAATGAGAGAAGGTGCTCTGGCACTTGGAGCAACAAAGCTTGAAGTGACATGGAAGGTAGTCATTCCTGCAGCAATTTCAGGTATAATCGCCTCGTTTGTACTTGGTATATCCAGGGCAATTGGTGAAACGATGATTGTGGCGATTGCAAGCGGAAGCTCAAAAAATTTCACTTTTGATGTTACGCAATCAATGCAGACAATGACTGCTTATATTGTTGAAGTAACCGGCGGGGAAGCGGCCGCTGGCACAACGTTATATTACAGCTTGTATGCTGTCGCGATGACTTTGTTTGTTTTCACATTGATCATGAACCTTGTTGCTCAGTACATCTCTCGCAAGTTCAGGGAGGAATATTAAAATGAAGTATGTAGATGCAAATCAAGTCCAGAAAAAAATGGGCTCTAGATTATTAGCGAATAATCTCGCTAAAGGTCTCTTCCTGCTGGCGACTTTGTTTGGCCTAGTGGTACTAGTGGTACTTATTTATCGTGTATTATCCGATGGGCTGCCTTGGATCAATATCGATTTCCTGACTAACAAATTATCTACGAATCCAGAAAGAGCCGGAATCTGGGGAGCAATTATGGGAACGTTTTGGCTCATGCTTGTTGTGGCTCCTGTTACGATGATCCTTGGCATTGGGACAGCAATTTATCTTGAGGAATATGCGAAAAAAGGCCGTATTTCTTCATTTATAAAAACAAATATCTCGAACCTTGCCGGTGTACCTTCAGTTGTATTTGGTATCCTTGGATTAACTGTTTTCGCGAGAGCACTTGATTTAGGCTCTGTCGTCCTCGCAGGGGGCTTGACAATGGCATTGCTTGTCCTTCCGGTAGTTGTGGTGGCAAGTCAGGAAGCGATCCGTGCAGTACCGCAATTTTTACGCGAAGCTTCATATGGAATGGGAGCAACAAAATGGCAGACAATTAAAAACGTTGTCCTTCCAGCTGCAATACCTGGGATTCTGACAGGTGTAATCCTTGCATTATCCCGTGCGATCGGAGAAACGGCACCTCTAGTTGTAATCGGTATACCCGCTTTGTTAATTCCTGTTCCAGATGGGATTTTTGACAAATTTACGATTTTGCCGGTACAGATCTATTATTGGACCATTGACTCTGCTCTTGTCGCTGAATATGCAAATCTTGCCGCAGCAACAATCGTAATTCTATTGCTAGTTTTGTTTATCATGAACTCAATAGCTATCCTGATTCGAAATAAATTCCAAAAGAGATACTAGTCCAGGAGGTTTTAACAAATGGCGTTGGTTACAGATAAAACGAATTCAACTTCAATTTCAAACGTAAATAATGGTGGTACAAAGGACAATAAAAAAGTCGTTTATGATACAAAGGATCTTAATCTCTGGTATGGTGAAGGCCTTGCTTTGAAAAATATTAATTTAGCGATCAATGAGAATGAAGTAACAGCTATCATCGGACCGTCGGGCTGTGGTAAATCAACCTATATCAAAACCCTGAACCGAATGGTTGAATTGGTGCCGACAGTTAAGATTTCTGGTGAAATACTCTATCGGGGCCGCAATATCCTGGAAAAATCTTACCAGGTGGAGGATTTAAGAACAAGCGTAGGAATGGTCTTCCAAAAACCTAATCCTTTCCCAAAATCAATTTATGAAAATATTGCTTACGGACCAAAAATCCATGGTATCCGTGACAAAAAAGTGCTGGATGAAATTGTTGAAAAAAGCTTAAGGGGAGCAGCGATCTGGGATGAGGTCAAAGATCGTCTGAACCAGAACGCATATGGTCTTTCTGGCGGACAGCAGCAGCGTATCTGTATTGCACGTGCCCTTGCCATTGAGCCGGATGTCATCCTGATGGATGAGCCAACATCCGCGCTGGACCCAATTTCAACATTGAAGGTTGAGGAACTTGTACAGGAACTGAAGAAGGATTTCAGCATCATCATTGTTACTCACAATATGCAGCAGGCAGCTCGTATCTCTGATAAGACTGCATTCTTCCTGAATGGGGAAGTCATTGAATTTGCTGATACCGATAAGATTTTCTCCAATCCTTCTGACAAGAGGACAGAAGATTATATTACTGGACGTTTCGGTTGATTATTTCATACAATTCAGTTGGAAGGATGAGGATTAGATGGTCGTTAGAGGAAAATTTGAAGAAGATTTAAAAACATTGCAGCAAAAATTGCTCGAGCTTGGCAATTTTGCAGTGAATGCACTAAATGATTCATTAACTGCATTAGAAAATAAGGATATTGAACTGGCACTAAAAATTTTGGAAGATGATGCAGATGCCAATATTCTTGAAGAAGAAATAAATGATTTCGCAATCCTGCTAATCGCCAAGCAGCAGCCTGTTGCTGTAGACCTAAGAAGACTGATCGTGGCAATCAAAATCGCCACAGATATTGAAAGGATGGCGGATTTTGCTGTCAATATCGCTAAATCTACTATCCGAATAGGGAATGAACCTCTAGTAAAACCTATAGAGCACATTAAGCAGATGCATCAGCTTTCCGTGGAGATGCTAAAGCTTTCCCTTGAAGCTTTCAATGAAGAGGATCTTGGTAAAGCAAAACAGGTCGCCCAGATGGATGATCAGGTTGATGATCTATATGGTCAGACAATTAAGGAATTATTGACGCTGGCGCAAAGCAAACCGGAACAGCTTGCGCAAATCACACAGCTGTCATTCATCAGCCGCTACCTGGAGAGAGCAGCAGACCACGTAACAAATATTGCAGAACACGTCTTTTACCTAGTAAAAGGAAAAAGATATGACCTTAATCAATAAGATTTAGGAAAGAAGCAGGGGAATTCCCTGCTTCATAGTATGTAAAAAAAGGGCTTGGAATGATTTCATTCCAAGCCCCTTTTTTGCACTTTTGCAGTTTTATTTGTATTGTTGATTAAAAATAGACCAGTCCCTGCCTCATCTATAGTCTGAAATGGGAATACTGTATGACCAGTTGGCAATTTTCTGCAAATATAAGGCAGCGAAATGAAGGACAAATCCATTTTGATTGGATACCGGATAAAACGAATATGCAAGCTGCTTTGTCCTTTCTGCCATTACATAGTAGCCACTTTCGGGATTTGGTTAGCTTTCCTCAATCTTCTTCTATACTTCTTTTTATATGTATTTGGTTCTATCACACTATGTTAGGAAGCTCTGTTGATTGGAATGGAAGACGCGTAGACTCCTCCGAAAATGCTAACGCATTTCCATCGTGCGTGGGCCCATTCGAGGAAGCTTTTCAGAGTCCTGCTGGCGCAGCTGGACAGGTGAGACCCCGGTAGAAATGGCCCGGAAAGAAGGGGCCATTTTACCCCGCAGGAGCAAAGCGACGAGGAGGCTCAGCGCCAGCCCCGCGGAAAGCGAAGCGTCTGGAATGGAAATCAACAGCCCCTATTTACCCTCTAACCAAAATAAGAAACTTCATACCATTAAGGGTTTTTTCGGGTTTGTATACAGTTTCAGAAGCATAAAGAATCCCAGGTTCTTTTTTGTAAGTTGATTTAAAGGAGGCATATAAAAAAAGACAATAGACATCAAGATTTCCATCGAGTGTCTATAGTCTGAAATTTTACATATAAGAACTATCTATTTTTGGTAATAACCTTCGCAATTTGATCATAATCCATTCCGCCGGTCAATTCATAGCGACCGATTTGGACCTTTGTGTGATAGCCCTTGACAATCAGGAATCGTTCGAATTTATTCTCATCATCGATGATACCCTGGCTCTTCAACATGACAGCTACGTCACCCGGTGTCATCCCGCCAGCAATGACAAGCGTGAATTTCTTTTCTTCTTTTGGCTCTTCTTTTACTTCTTTTTCTTCTGCAGGGGGTTCAGCTTTTTCTGCTGGAGCCTCCGCTTTTGGCTTTTTGTCTGCTTTTTCCTCAGGTTTTTTTTCATTCATCTTAGCGAATTCTCCGCTGTCCATGACAGTAAATCCTTTTTTCTCAAGGAGCTGCTTCGCATCTGAAACAGTCAGCTCCTTCTCGGATTGTTGATCCGCTATTACATTGCTTCCTGCCCAAAGGAAAATGGCAGAAAAAAGAATGCCTAATGCGAATGCTTGTGCTGTCCGTTTATTCATACCATCTGTCCTTTATCAATGAATTCATTTATGATTTCTTGTACTTCCTGTGTGGATAGGGATGACTGCTTTGCAATCTGATTAATATCCATACCTTGCTGGGCAAGAGACCAGACTTGATTTTTAATGATATCATGAATCTGTTTTTTTCCCGAGTTGAATGAAGCTTGTCTATCGAAGGCAGAATCACTGACAAGCAATTCTTCCTCCAGCACCTTCAGCTTTTTTTTAATTTGGTATAAGTCCTGGATTTGCTGGATGGTCAGCTGATCAACTTCTTCGCGCAGTTCCTTGTATGGATCCTTCAGGAAAAATGAAAGGATGAAAAGAATGGCTGCGAGGGCAATCAGGCTGAGTATTATGTACCCCATATGTAATTCCTCCCGTGCTGAAATAAAAACACATAGAATTAGTGTACCATTCCATACCGCAAAATTCGATTCATAATTTTTACCTAAAAAAAAATGATAGTTTTGTCATAATATGATTTCCAGAGGCTGTAAACGTTGTCGATTACAGACCATATTTGTAATCCGTTATGACTATATAAAAATATTTGTCCTTGCTTCCATAGTGAATGACTGGAGCTGCAGATTCCGACAAATTGCGTTTATTGTAGCTGTGCAGCTAAAATGCTAACATGAATTTATAGAATATATTCTTAATTTTAACAATATAATTGCAGGTTGGAGGGTGCATCGTGACAGAGCAGAATACTACAGTTTGGAAAAAGACAGACCATCTTTCGGCACGGCTGCTCTCTCCAGGTAAGCTGTTTGTTTTTTGGCAGCTCAGCGAAGAAAAGATAGGGTTCATAGCAAAATACTTCAATATCGAAGAGAAACAGATCGTGATGTCCTTAAGACTTTTGGATGGAGCTTCAGCTGGAAAGAAGACTGGCATGATCCATGAGATGGTCATCAGGCCGGGAACTGAGAGCTGGCTTTTTAAGGGATTGTCAGATAAACACTGCTATTATGCAGAACTTGGGATTATACGGGAAGGGATGTCTTTTTTTCCGTTACTAAGATCGAATACTGTTTCATCACAAAATACTCATGCTGCAAATTCCCCTCGCAGTCAATTTGTTCCTCCCCAATGGGATGGGAAAGTGTCTACCTATACCTATTATGATGATTTGGAAGGGAGCAGACAGAAATGACTCAAGGGAAAACCGATATATCCCGGAAAAATGTACTTATACTTACATGGGAATATCCGCCGCATATTGTTGGAGGCCTGGCCAGGCATGTCCATGCTCTGTCAGCTGAACTAGTCAAGAGCGGCCATGAGATTCATGTCCTTACCTCAAATCCATCCAATGCAGCCAGCTATGAAGAAATGGATGGTGTGCATGTACATCGGGTAGTTCCCTTGAATGCCCAGGATGCTGATTTTCTCTCATGGATTGGGGGACTGAATCTGGCAATGGCAGATTATGCGTTAACAATGGAGAGCCATATCAGGTTCGATATTGTTCATAATCACGATTGGATGACCGGTGCAGCTGCAGGATATATTAGCAAAGCGCTGGAACTGCCGCTGATCAGCACTATTCATGGAACAGAATACGGCAGGAACAGCGGGATTTTTAATGAGCTTCAGGAGTTCATATTCAATAAAGAGAAAGAGCTGGCAGAGTCTTCACAGCATATTATTGTCTGCAGTGAACATATGAGCCAGGAAATCAAGGGGTTATTTGGAATAATTGAATCGAAAATTTCTGTCATTCCAAATGGTGCTTTTATGGAGACTAAGTCTCAAAAAGAAATAATTGCTGATGAGTCATTTCCTTTTATTAAGGGCAGACAAGTGGTTTTTTCAATTGGCAGGATCGTCAGGGAAAAGGGATTTGAAACGATAATCAAGGCAGCTGCGATTTTAAAAGAAACATATCCCGAGCTTTGTTTTGTTATCTCAGGTAATGGCCCACTATTAGATTATTACCGGCAAATGATCAAGAAGCTGTCGCTGTCAGAGTATGTTTATTTCCTTGGGTTCGTCCAGGAGGATGTACGAAAAGGGCTGCTGGGCAGAGCAGATATCGCTGTTTTTGCAAGCACCTATGAACCATTTGGACTGGCCGCTGCCGAGGCGCTCGCTGCAGGTGTCCCGACGATTATTGCTGATACCGGCGGGATGAAAGGCCTGGCGGAACATCTGAAAACAGCCTTCTATACAAAACCGGGTGATGAGAAAAGCTTAGCAGGAATGATTGAATATATCTTAGCAGATGAAATACAAGCGAAACATATTGCCCATCAAGGACAACTAGCCGTCACTTCCAAATTCAGCTGGAAGGAGAACGCGAAATCTACTGAAAGTCTTTATAGCACGCTTGCAGGAAAGCAAGGGGTTTGCTCTGCAGAAATCGAAGAGACCAATACCATACAGAGGAGGGTGTTAAAATGAATCTGAATGCATATGTACGTGAGGAGAATGCAGAAAAAATTCTGCATAGACAGCCTTTAATCTTCACTCCGGGTTTATGGGTCAACGGCAAGGTATACTGGCTTGGTGATTCGACGGAAAAATTGCTCCCTTCGGAGGATTTGTCTATTAAGATGAAACAGGCAAATATACATTCTAAGATAGAATTTTATGATATTTTCGTCACCAACCATTCCCAAACGGACAAGGAAGCAAAACTCATTTTGATGCAGAGCCATTCCGAAACTGCAAATGAGAGTTTTAGCTTTATATCACCAAATGAGAATGTCATATTCCATTTTGCTGATAAACACATTTATCTCGTTAACGGAATGAATAGCTGCGGAAAAATGAAGCAATGTACAGTCCAGCCGATTTGGAATGTAGGGACTGATCGTCTTTGGAGCTGCCAGGAGTCTGGGGTGCTGAATTATCAGCCGATGGCAAAGGGCGCTGCTGCCAGCATCTATGCATTGGATGTTCAAATGGGACCAAGGGAAACGCGAAAAAGCAGCTGCTGGATGATTGAAGGAACCGATAAAAAAACAATTATTCATTTGAATCAAATGCTTTTAAAAAACACACTAGCATTTCCCGACAAAAAGTGATATTATAGAAAAGTCGTATGCACGAACCTAGCTTGAATAGTTTGGAGGGAAAATACATGCGTGTAAACATTACATTAGCTTGCACAGAGTGCGGAGATCGCAACTATATTTCTAAAAAAAATAAGCGAAACAACCCTGACCGTCTTGAGCTAAAGAAATACTGCTCAAGAGAAAAGCGTACAACTGTACACCGTGAAACAAAGTAAGCAGCGGGAATTTTCCCAGCTGCTTTTTTCTTTGTCTAAGGATTTATAATTGGCTGATTTGATTGAGAACAACTGTTGATAGTATTGGAAAAGAAGCGTCTTGGACCGAATTCAGCAGCCTGATTTTAATAGAGACTTTCTTAAAAGGAATGTAAGTAAATTTCAATACTTATTCTGGAATGTGTTTAGTCAGCATTCCGCCATTATTTGTCGAAATCCCGCAACTTTCACCTGATATTCCACAGAATTTTGTCGAAATCCTGCAAACTGGAAATAATCAGTGGTTTTTTTCAGCTGCTTTGTACATGCAAAATAGCACCCAGCCCATAAGAACCTGACTCATAATTATCACCCTAACGGCGTTCGTCTATTGCAGAGAATTAGCGCCTTTTTAACGAAAGAAAATAATGGTAGAGTAAATACATAGAATAATTTTCATGTAAAAGGATGATGCGGCAATGGATGATAAAAAGGAACTCCGAAAACAGGTCAAAGATGTGCTGAAAGCCCTTACGCTTCCTTTGTATGAGGATTGGTCCCTTCTGATAGCGGAACAGCTTTATATGGATGAGGATTGGAACAATGCTGCCACGGTGGCGATTACTATCTCAAGGACTCCCGAGGTGGATACCTGCCAAATTATCAGAAAGGCCTGGGAGCAAGGGAAGAGAGTGGTCATCCCCAAATGTGAATCTGAATCGCGCACTATGGATTTTCGTCAGTTAACCCGATTCTCACAGCTGGAATCTGTTTACTTTGGCCTGTATGAGCCGATTGTTTCTGAAACTGAATCTGTCAGTCACGAAGAAATTGATTTAGTCATCGTCCCAGGGTTAGCTTTTGACAGAAGCGGCTACAGACTCGGCTTCGGCGGCGGTTACTATGACCGTTTCCTGGCAAACTATCATGGCAATACACTATCTCTTGCATTTGAAAAACAGATTGTTGACAAGGTCCCGAGGGAAAAGCATGATATCCCCGTACGGAAGATCATTACCAATCATGAGGTAATCAAGGTTGAAAGCTGAAATATATCTAATGATTCTTATCATTGCTGCTATCAGTTTCATATCGAAGTATTTTAAGCTTTTAACTGCATCCGGCGGTCTTGCTGCATTTCTGACAGGCTTCCTGATCTGGATTGGATTCGATATAAAGGGTTTGGTGCTGCTTGGGATATTCTTTCTTACTTCCAGCCTGCTCTCCAGGTACAAGCGGAGGAAGAAGGCATATTTGGGGGAGGTACATGAAAAAGGATCTGCCAGAGACTGGGCACAGGTAGCGGCAAATGGCGGGACAGCTGCTTTGGCGGGACTTGGCAATCTGTTGTTTCCCGACCCAGCATGGGTGCTGCTATTCTCGATATCCCTCGCCAGTGCCAATGCGGACACCTGGGCATCAGAGCTTGGTGTTTTGAGCAAAAGAAATCCGGTTTCAATCAAAACCTTGAAGAAAGTGCCAAGTGGAACCTCTGGTGGAATTTCCGGATTTGGGACAATGGCAGCGGGTGCAGGGGCGCTGGTAATTTCGCTCTTTGCTTACTTTCTTTTTGCCATCGATTTTTCGTGGGCAGCAGGCATTTTTCTGTTTGGCTTCGCGGGCTCTATCATTGATACAATTTTAGGTGCCTTCATACAGTCGGGCTATAAATGCCGGGAATGCGGATTGGACACCGAAAAAACCATTCACTGCAGCGTGCCGACAATGAAAATTAAGGGATATAAAGCAATCAACAATGATGCTGTCAATTTTATTTCATGTTTTGGCTCCGCCATTGCGGGAATGTTTTTTATATGGTGGCTAAGATAAAATGCAGTAAACAATTGTAACAAAATGTTTATATTGATATCGTTTCCAGCCATACATATTCTTTGTTCAATAATGTACTATATTGAAGAGAGGAATCTGTCCATTTAAGGAGGATGCTGTTATGAAAAATCGAGTAAATCGAGTGGTGCTTGTAGGAACTGGTTTTGTAGGCTCAAGCTATGCCTTCGCTATGGTGAACCAGGGAGTAGCAGAGGAGCTGGTGCTTGTAGACTTGAATAAAGAAAAGTCCGAAGGGGATGCGATGGATTTAAACCATGGCATGGCGTTTGCACCTTCACAGACAAAAATCTGGTTTGGTTCGTATGCTGATTGCAAGGATGCCGACCTTGTCGTCCTTTGTGCAGGTGCCAATCAAAAACCTGGTGAAACAAGGCTGGACCTCGTTGAAAAAAATGCAAAGATCTTCAAGAGTATTGTGGATGAAATAATGGCCAGCGGCTTTGATGGAATTTTTCTGGTGGCAACGAATCCAGTGGACATCCTTACCTATGCAGTATGGAAATTCTCCGGACTGCCTAAAGAGAGAGTCATCGGATCGGGCACAATCCTTGATACAGCGAGATTCCGTTTCTTGCTGGGTGACTATTTCAAGGTTGATACGCGGAATGTCCATGCTTATATCATCGGCGAGCATGGCGACACAGAGCTGCCTGTCTGGAGCCATGCAGATATCGGGGGCAAGCCAATCTCCAATATGATGAAGGACGGCGAACAATATAAACAGGATGACCTGGAAGACATTTTTGCAAATGTGCGTGACGCTGCATACCACATCATTCAACGCAAGGGTGCAACATATTATGGAATTGCGATGGGTCTTGTCCGCTTGACTAAAGCAATTCTTCATGATGAGAATTCTATCCTGACGGTATCCGCCCACTTGAACGGAGAATATGGCCATGAAGATATTTACATCGGAGTGCCTGCAATCGTAAACCGCAGCGGGATCAGGGAAATTGTTGAGCTTTCGCTGAATGATGAGGAGCAAAAGAAATTTGATCACTCTGTAGAGGTTTTAAGGAAGGTCATGGATCCGGTGTTAAAGAGTGAATAAGCAATAGCGCATGGGCTTAAGTTTCTTAAGAAGGGGTTTGGAATCAGCTGGTTCCAAATCCTTTTTGCCTTTTAAATCGTCAAGTTCTACTGAAGCCATTTTGTTGATTTTTTTAAAATGTAACCGTTTTCTTCTATTATATATGTAACTTTTGGAATGTATTTCTTTGTCGGCAGGATAAAAGTCTATACTTTTTCCTAAACTAAAAGAGGAGGGATTTAAATGACAAGAAAAATGATATCGATATTCATGTTGGGTCTCGCAGGTTACTTCCTGTTCGAAAACAGGTACCGAGTCATGAATGTCTTGCTCGGCAACAGGTTCCTGAGGACGCTGGCAGTCAGTTCGATCATGGGCCTTCCAGGAGTCAGGAGCAAGATGATGCAATCCGTTTTCTCAGGACCATCAGAATTCCAGTAAAAAGACCCATTGTGGTCTTTTTTCTGGTTTATACTGCCACTAAGATTAATGGTTGGGAAAGTTTTCATGCGCCGGCTTTGCGGCTGTTTCAATTTGAGGATAAAGCAATTTCCTTTACGGGGGAGCGAAGAAGGATTTTTGTAAAGACACACAATAGGTGCTGCTAAGCTGCTTTCAAGCCTATATATGCCTTGTGTAATGAAATTTAGTTTATAATATTTTTGTAGAGAAAAAATGAATTGTCCACATACATATCAATATATAATTAAAGCCAGTTATTCAGGCAGGAAGTAGGGGAGAAATTGTCTTTTACGGAGGAATATGTTTTTTGGAAAGTGGCAGATTACCTGATTGATCAGGAAGGGTATAGGATTTTGCAGCTTTCAAGGAGCCATGGGGAACTGTGGCTCGAGAAAATGGAAAGCAAGCAGGTACAGGTGGTCCGTTTGCTTCATTATCATATTGACTGGAGCAATTGGCTTCAGAGGGATATAGAAATGACTGCCGAAAATGGGGCTAGTATCCGAAAACAACTTGGGAAAAATAAAGAGTTAAAGATATTGAATCTTTACTTTACCGCCTACGTACCTGTTGATGATTACGAATTCCGCCTTGCTAACCCTTACTTGTCTGCTGACGGAAAGGCAGAAGTAAAAAGCCTCTTAATTGACCGTGAGCATGGACCTGCTGCCATACAATCGCTTGAAGGGCTTTTTGATGCACCAATTAATATTCAAATAAATAATGAATTATCAATGCAGGAAATAGAAGATATAAAGAACAATACTCTAACGAAAGCTGCAGATCGGGCACGGGCAGAGCAATCAGTCTTTAACTACGGCAAGCCGTTTTTCACCTATCTGTTCATTGCTGCACAAATCGTTGTATTTCTCATTATGGAAGCTGCTGGCGGCAGTACAGATACTGCAAACCTGATAAAATTTGGGGCGAAGTTCAATCCCCTGATTCTTGAAGGGGAATGGTGGAGGTTTTTTACACCAATCTTCATCCACATTGGCTTGCTGCATTTACTGATGAATACAATGGCACTATTTTATCTGGGCACATTAGTGGAAAGGGTATACGGGAATTTCAGGTTCCTGGTTATCTATATTTTAGCCGGCTTCGGGGGAGTGCTTGCCAGCTTCTTGTTCAGTCCTAATCTTTCAGCTGGAGCAAGCGGAGCCATATTTGGCTGCTTTGGAGCCTTGCTGTACTTTGGGATTATTAATCCTGGATTGTTTTGGAGGACACTTGGCCTTAACATCTTGATTGTCCTTGGTATCAACCTTGTGTTTGGATTCACTCTTCCTGGAATTGATAATGCTGGCCACCTGGGAGGCTTGGCAGGTGGATTCGCTGCTGCCGGGATTATGCACCTACCCAAGAAAAAACGTCCCTGGATGCAGATTGCCTTCCTGGCTGGTACCATTGCGATCGTGTTTTTTTCACTGCAATACAGCTTCAGCGGCAAGGCAGAAATTGTTGATGAACAATCAGTAATTGTCCTGGCGCAGCAGCATATCAAGGCTGAAGAATACGATAAAGCCGATGAACTGCTCTCTTCCTATTCAGAAAAGGAAAGTCCGTCGGCCCGTACTCTGTTCCTTTTATCCTTTGTGGAAATAAAGCAAAATCAGCTGGGGGATGCCAAGGAGCATCTTCATCAGGTGATTAAAATGGAACCAGGCTTCCACGAAGCCTCATATAATTTGGCCCTTATATATTTTGAAGAACAGAATTACATTGAAGCAGAAAAATATGCACAGAATGCAGTGGAGCTAAAACCTGATCAACAGGATTATCAGGATACACTGGCCGATATCAGGAGTTACCTGGAATAAGCTGTTTAAGAACGATGCTTTCTCCGTCTTTCGTCTGGGTGACTACTAATAAATGGCTTTTATTTTTTGAAACCAAAATAAGCGGCATGGTGCTATCGAGCGGGTCAACTGCAGCACCATCGCTTTTTTTTATGCCCAGGTAATAATTTTTATACAGGCCTTCCCACAGCCTTCCGAGGATGACTGCGGTTTCCCCTTGATTAAAACCCGGGAACGGCTGGTCTTCATATTTCCGCAGTTCGTTCAGCGGAATCATGATATAGCTGTTCGTGTCAATCTGAAAAGTTTTGGCCGCTTTTGCAAGAGTCTTGTTGATTCTGTTATCCGTACTTTTATCCAGTACTTGCTTCCACTCTCGTTCCTGATTGTTTTTTGGAGCCCTGAATGAGCGCAGCGGACTGAAACGTGAATCGATTACATACAGCATGTCTTCTGACATCCTTTGGGCGCTGGTAATGATGTCATTTGGTCCATGCAGTTCTGAATAATGGAAAGTGATTGCATCATACCGCGCACTTTCTCCCGCAGAAAGGATTTGTTCCTGTGTCAGGTTTGCCGTATTTTCTTCCCACTTGGCTGTCTTTGCCTCTAATACCCCATTTACAAATAAAAGACCTAAATCCTGCCTTAAATATGCTTTACGATCAAGAGTCGAACTCAATTTCCAATCCACCTGATGCTTATTGTTTTGTTTTTTATTCAGCAGTGTCAATGTTGTATTTGCCATTCTGTACTGCACGGATTCATCTATTGGGAAAAACGTAATGGTTTCCAATGCTGGCTTCAGGAGCTGGAGCTGGAGCAGAAAGGCTGACAATACGATGGCCAGCCCGGATACGCTGATAAAAATCATTTTTTTTCGCATGAGATCCCTCTTAACATTCAAAATGGTTTGTCCGGTATAACACTATATGAACCTGATCCGAGAGACATGCAGATAAGTATGTTTTTCGTTTTCTTTGGCTATGATGGTGAAGTGAAAAAGTCAGGAAAATTATGGTTCACTCCTGTAATGAAAGGTGTTTGAGTAGTGTTATGGCGGAAAAAAAGAAGCATCCTGTTCAAGAGAACCTAAAAGAAAATATAAAGTTCCTAAGAGAAGAGCTCGGCATTGGCAAAAGCTTTGATGTCATCCAGCTTGATGTAGAATATGCAGGCAGGGACATGGCCCTCTTTCTCGTTGATGGATTTGCTAAAGATGATATATTGCTTCACATAATGAAGCTGCTCGCAAAACTAGAAGAAGGTACTTTAGAGGCTGACACCCTTAAAAAGCTCGTGAAAAGATATATCCCTTATGTCGAGGTAGAGACAACAGATGATCTTGATAAGGTTGCTGATATGGTGCTAGCTGGGCCAACTGCTCTTGCCGTTGACGGGATCTCCGAAATAATCCTCATCGATGCGAGAACCTATCCTGTCCGGGGACCACAGGAACCGGATACAGAAAGAGTTGTCAGGGGATCCAGGGACGGATTTGTAGAAACGCTTGTCTTCAATACAGCCCTGACAAGAAGAAGAATCAGAGACAGGACGCTGAGAATGGAATATATGCAAGCCGGGCGCAGGTCAAAGACAGACATTGTCATATGTTACATAGAGGACATTGCGGATCCTGATATGGTTAAGAAGGTTAAAGAGTCAATCAGTAAAATTGATACAGACGGCCTGCCGATGGCCGAAAAGACGATTGAGGAATTTATTTCCGGGCGCCACTGGAATCCATTCCCTACTGTAAGGTATACAGAGCGTCCAGATACCGCTGCTGTACATCTTTATGAAGGCCATGTTTGTATTATCGTCGATGGGTCGCCGAGCGTGCTTATAACACCAACTACCTATTGGCACCATTTACAGCATGCTGAGGAATACCGCAACAAGCCTGTTGTCGGAGCCTATCTTCGAATGGTGAGATTCCTGGCAGTATGGTCTTCCTTGTTCCTGCTGCCGTTATGGTACTTGTTTGCTGTCAGGCCAGAATTGCTCCCTGACAAGCTATCCTTTATCGGGCCGAATGACCCCGGGCAAATACCGCTGTTCCTCCAGTTTTTCCTGATTGAAATCGGAATTGATGTCTTAAGGATGGCGGCGATCCATACACCGACTTCACTGGCTACAGCGCTGGGCCTTGTAGCTGCACTGATGATTGGACAGGTAGCTGTAGAAGTTGGCCTGCTGACGAATGAAGTCATTCTGTACCTCGCGATTGCAGCGATAGGCTCATTTGCGACCCCGAGCTATGAAATGAGCCTTGCCAACAGGCTAGTACGGCTGCTGCTGCTTATTTTAACCGCGGCATTCCAGCTGTATGGTTTCATAATAGGCTTCGTATTGTTCGTCATTATGCTGGCAAGGATGAAATCTTTTGGCGTGCCATACCTTTGGCCCTTCATTCCGTTCAACTTCAGAGCCTTCAGGGATGTGCTCGTGAGGTCACCAATCCCGCTGAAAAACAGACGGCCGCGCATTTTACATCCGCAGGATCCTGACCGGTAAATTCAAGAGCAGCCAATGGCTGCTTTTTGTTTTTAGCTGGTGAGAAGTTTAATGATCGCCTACAATCTGATGCAATGGTCAATGTGGATAAAAAGTGGCAGCTATAGTGAAGAATTATAATAAAATCCTGCCCGCCTACTTGAGGAGACTACTGGTATCCTTTATACTTATGTATGGTAAAATGCTCTTATTTTCACAAACAACGAGGGGAAAATATTGAAAACGATTTATGAAATCCAGCAATTCCTGAAAAGATTTGGGACAATCATTTACATCGGTGACAGAGTGTCTGATTTAGAACTTATGGAAACCGAGTTAAGGGAGCTTTTTCATTCCCAGTTGGTTGACACTAAAGACTATCAGAACGCATTGTTGCTGCTAAGGCATGAAATACAGCTGCAAAAAGAAAAAAACGCAAACAGAAAAAGGTGACGGTAGAATGGCTGAAAAATGGCTGGTTGGAGTAGATTTAGGCGGAACAACAACAAAGCTTGCATTCATTAATCCTTACGGAGAAATTCTTCATAAATGGGAAATCCCGACAGATATCTCTAATGAAGGGAAGAACATCACCCTGAATATCGCAAAATCGATTGATATGAAGCTTGAAGAGCTTGGTCATGAAAAAGATCAGGTTATGGGTATTGGAATGGGCGCACCGGGTCCTGTCGATTTGTCATCAGGTGTGATTTTTGAAGCGGTGAATCTCGGCTGGAGAGAGCCATATCCTTTGAAGGATTTGCTTGAGGTTGAAACCTCGCTGCCTGCTGTTATTGATAATGATGCGAACTGTGCAGCGCTCGGTGAAATGTGGAAGGGTGCCGGCAATGGCGCTAAGGATATCGTCTGTGTCACATTAGGTACAGGTGTAGGAGGCGGAGTCATTGCCAATGGCGACATTGTCCATGGTGTGAGCGGAGCAGCGGGAGAAATCGGCCATATCACTTCACTTGCAGAGGGTGGAGCTCCATGCAACTGCGGCAAGACAGGATGCCTCGAGACGATTGCCTCTGCGACTGGAATAGTTCGGCTGGCACAGGAAATGCTGGACCAAAACAACCCAAGCGGTGAGCTGGCGGAAATCTATAAGAATACAGGCCTGGTAACTGCGAAGGATGTTTTTGATGCAGCGAGAAGAAAGGATGAAGCTGCATTGATCGTGATCAATACCGTTGCACTTCATTTGGGGATTGCGCTGGCAAATATCGCGAATACAATGAATCCTGAAAAAATCGTCCTTGGTGGCGGAGTTTCCAGGGCTGGCGATGTACTTCTGAATCCGGTAAAAGAACAATTCTTAAAAAACTCTTTCCCGAGAGTTGCCCAATCAACAGAAATCAGTATTGCTACATTGGGAAATGATGCTGGTGTCATCGGAGCCGCCTGGCTTGTAAAGAATAAAATCGGAAAGTTTTAATAACGGAAGGGAGTTTTCTTTTTATATGAGAAAACTCCCTGTTTTTGTCTGTGACTAAAGATTCAATTTTCGGAATTTGGACAGTCGTGAAACTTTTTGAGGTTTAAATCGTCTATAATGGTGGAAAATCTCAATGATGGCGGCAATTGAAGATTATACCTTTTATGTATTGAATCCTGTTTGCTTTTTTGTAAAAAAAGTATTAAGATTATCTTTGATTCTCGAAGCAGATGTTTCGGGTCGCCTAAAAATTCCCATATCTGTTATTTATAACAGGGAGGTAGTAAAGCACATGCAAACAAAAAAATGGTCAAAAGCGTCCATTGTCGCCATTGCGACAATCCTGCTGTGGCTGAAAACCTATATTGCTTACAAGACGAGTTTTGACATTAAAATTGAAAACTGGAGACAGGAAATTATCCTGTTCATAAACCCTCTGAGCTTTCTGATGTTCATCTTCGGAATCAGCTTATTCATGAAGGAGAAAAACCAAAAGCGTTATATACTGATTACAAGTTTCATAGTTTCTGCTGTGTTGTTCGCTAACGTTGTGTTTTATCGTTTCTTTAATGATTTCCTGACGATTCCGGTCTTGTTCCAGACCAGCAATATGAGCGATTTAGGCAGCAGTGTAACAGAACTTATCAATTTCAGTGATTTATTTTATTTCGCAGACTTTATCATTTTAGCCGTTCTGTTTAAACTTAAACCAAAATTTATTGGATATAGGGAATATACAAAGGTGGATCGAAGAGCATTCTTCCTTGTAGCGATTGCGATTGCCTTTTTTAACCTGGGAATGGCTGAAGCTGAGCGTCCGCAGCTGCTAACAAGAACATTTGACCGCGAGATGCTTGTCAAAAACATCGGTACCTACAATTACCATCTATACGATGCATTCCTGCAGTCCAAATCCTCTGCCCAGCGCGCATTGGCTGATGGCAGTGAATTAGCTGATATCGACAACTATGTGAGAGCGAATTACAACCCGCCAAACGAAGCTATGTTTGGGAAGGCAAAAGGCAAGAACGTCATTCTGATTTCCATGGAATCAACTCAGAATTTCGTCATAAACCAAAAAGTGAATGGACAGGAAATCACTCCATTCCTTAATGACTTCATCAAGGATAGCTATTACTTTGATAATTTCTATCACCAAACAGGCCAGGGGAAAACATCTGACTCTGAGTTTCTTGTTGAGAATTCACTTTACCCATTAAGCCGTGGTGCAGTATTCTTTACTCATTCAGGCAATGAATACACTGCCACACCAGAAATTCTGAACAAAAACGGTTACTTTACGGCTTCCCTGCACGCCAATAACAAGAGCTTCTGGAACCGTGATATCATGTACCAGGCATTAGGATACCAGCGATTCTATTCTCTTCCTGACTATGAAGTGACAGAGGAGAACTCTGTAGGCTGGGGCATGAAGGATGTTGATTTCCTTCAGCAGTCAGTACAGCATCTTAAAGATATGCCAAAACCATTTTATTCAAAATTCATTACCTTAACTAATCACTTCCCGTTTGAATTGAATGAGGAAGATCGCTTTATTGAGCCTTACACATCCAACGACAAGACCGTAAATAATTATTTCCCAACTGTTCGCTATCAGGATGAGGCATTAAAGCTATTTATCCAAAAATTAAAAGATGAAGGTTTATATGAGGATTCAATCATCATCCTTTATGGTGATCACTATGGTATATCCGAGAACCATAATAAAGCGATGAGCGAATATCTTTGCAAGGAAATCACTCCTTTTGAAAGCACACAGCTTCAGAAGGTACCTCTGATCATCCATATTCCAGGTGAGAAGGGCAAAACGATTTCCACTGTTGGCGGCCAGATTGACCTTAAACCAACAATCCTTCACTTGTTAGGAATTGATACTAAGAACGACATTGATTTTGGTTCCGACCTTTTCGCTAAGGACAGACTCGATTTCGCTACATTGCGTGACGGAAGCTTCATCACCAAGGATTATGTATTTACCCGTGAGGCTTGTTATGATAAAGCCACCGGTGAGCCTACAGACAAGGCAAGCTGTGAGCCTTATATGGAAAAATCAAAGAACGAACTTGAATACTCTGATAAGATCATTTATGGTGATCTGCTGAGGTTCTATGATGAACAATCAGGCAGTATCAAGGAAGCTTTCCCGGAAACCAAAGAATAATTCATTTGAAAAGGCCCGTGCTGCTTTGCAGCATGGGCCTTTTTTGTGCCAGCCATTGTGTTTATTTTGATTGAAATTTGGCAAATAGGGGTGTATGTTATTTCTAATGTGTAAATACAAAGAAAATAAATATCAGATTTTTCTGCTTTAAGTGAAACATTTGAGTATGTTTTACGTACAGTTATTTACAGTGTTTTTTAAGGTGGTGGGAGCAGTGAAAGGAATTAATAAGTCTGCATACAGTCGATTCGTAATGTCCTTACTTTTTCTGTTGATCATCGCTTCTTCCGCAGTAATCCAGGGGTGTTCCGAAAGTCGGGCAGAGTCGCAGCACACGAGTGCCAAGCATCATCTTGACAAGGAAAAGGAAACTCCTGACACAGCTTTTTTTGGCACTCATATCCAGCCGATCCAGCCTGGTGCCGAGGAATTTCATAAGTCTGCTGGCTGGCTGACAAATGGTTCGATTCTTTATATAACCGACAACGGTGAAGGATCATCCTTATATTCATATATCCTTGGATCCGGAAAATCAAAACTGATATATGAAAGTTCCATACCTGTAGTCAATGCCGAAATAAGTCCCGATCGAAATAAAATCCTGGTTCATAAGGCAGAATCTAATCAAGGGGTCCTGACTGTCATTGACCTTGATGGCAAAGAAGAATTTTCAGCCGAACTTGAATCCTATGAATTAAACTTTGAATGGAATGCTTTTAACCAAAATCTTATTGCCGTCTCGGCATTCAGCGAGGACTGGGACTTCAAGACTTATTTACTTGATTTGGACCAGAAGGAACTTGTAGAACATGAAATTCCGGAACCATTTATTCGCTGGGTTTCTGAAAAAGAATTTGCCTATCAGGAATGGCAGGAGGATTCCATGTCTCTAAAGGCCCCAGTTATGATTAGGTCGATTAACGATCAAAAAAGTGTTAAGAAAATTGAAGATGTTTACCAATTTGATTCCATAGGGAAGCTTCTGTTGACTGTTGCAGTTGAGGATGAAAGTAATAATTATTCTGCCCGATATACTTTTTATTTAGGCGGATTAACCCCTGTGGGAAGCATAGATGTTCCGGCACTAACATCTTTTTCTGGATGGCTGGTCCCTTTTTATGATTTAATGGATGATGGGAAAGAATTTTTTTACCTGCGGCCGCTTCATGAAGGTGAAGCAGATATCTATGAGGATGGTTTCGAATTAGTAAGTTACAATATTGCGAAACAGAAGGAAGAGGTTATCTTAGACGGCCTCAATAATGAATACATTTCCTGTTCCCCATCAGGCAATATGTGCCTTTATGGGTTTCAATTAGAAAAGGTAATAAACATTGCCACCAGGGAAGTAATCGATCTGATTCAATAAGTGCTGAAAAAATTTCATAATTGAGAAATCCTTGCAGCATCATATTAAATATTCCAACAGATAGGAGAGAGAATAATGGCAATAGCAGATGTGACAGTCATCCCGATAGGAACACAGACACCAAGTGTCAGTACATATGTAGCAGATATCCAGAAAATCCTGAAAGGCTTTGAGAATGAAGGGAAAATCCAATTTCAGCTGACCCCGATGAATACTTTAATTGAAGGAGATCTGCCTGTTCTCTTTGAAGTGATTCAGGCCATCCATGAAGCTCCCTTTAACGCAGGGATTCAACGTGTAGCAACAAACATCAGAATCGATGACCGCAGAGACGTCAAAAGGAAAATGCATGAAAAGGTTGACCGTGTCAACGAACTGTTAAAGTAGGCTTTCCTTTTGAGAATACAAAAAAAACCACCTTTGAGGTGGTCTTTTTTTGTGCAAATTAATGCGCTGTCGGGAATCCGTGGTGAAGTACAGTCATGACTGCGAACCAGCCAAATACCAGGAATGATCCTCCGCCAAATACAATTCCAAGAAGGTTCTTGTTTTTAAGCGCCGTGAATGTACCGTATCCGGCAAGTAGCGTAACTAAAGCGAAAATAATTGGCAATCCCATCATAATATATAGCCCCCTTCAATATTATTTGGCAGGCATGGTGCCTGTTTGCAGAAGTTATAGGCGGCAGCCTGTATGTAATGACAAGCATACACTCGCTTTATATTTTATATTTTTTTAAATCATTTGTCGAGGTCTAAAAATTTAACTTCGGCTCTATATGCTTTTACTATACCCTGAATTAATTCATTATAGTGTCTGGGTGAAAAATAAATTCGGTTTGCTGCAGTATAAATCAAATGTTCCTCGAGTTGAAGCAGAGCCATTTCTATTTGGACAGGCTCTCCTCCTGTAAATGAAAAAGCTGATATTTCATCCCTGTATAGGAATGTTGAATCATTTACTGAAAATCCGTAATCACCAAAATCCCCCATTGACTCACCTGCGGCTGCAAGAATAAGGGCGTGTTTCTCTTCGAGCAATTCCGCTTCCTTTAAAAGCTCAGCTGCATCTTCAGCGCGGGAGCCGGGCTCAAAAATATAAAGACTACCATAATTATTCATAGGAGGGTATTCAGTCAAGAAGAATTCCAGAAAATCTGGAATTTCTTTTAAATATGTTTTTGTTTCGAGACCGATATATAGGTTCATGCTAAATCCCCTTACATTATACTGTCAATATTATAAAGAATTCCCGGATGACGAACAGTCTTGTTAAAACTTATACAACAATAGTGTAGAATAAGTATATCGTTAAAACAATAAGGAGTTGGAGGCAATACGATGAAATGGAAACAGGTACCGCTCGGACCGCTGCAGACAAACTGTTATTTGATCTATAATGATAGTAAATCCTGCCTGATTGTAGACCCGGGTGATAATCCAAAGAAATTATCTTCCGTGATTGAACAATTGGAATTAAAGCCAGCTGCAATCTTGCTTACACACGCTCATTTCGACCATATTGGCGCTGTAGACAGCATTAGGGATAAATATGCATTGAAGGTATATATGAATGAAAAAGAGAAGGAATGGCTGACAGATCCTGCTTTGAATGGTTCAAAGCACTTTATGCTTAGCAGTATGATCACAGCGCGCAAAGCAGACCACTTTTTCAATTCTGAAGGTAATTTGACAATTGGAGAGTTCGACTTTGCTGTATTAGAAACGCCAGGACATTCGCCAGGAAGTGTATCCTTTTATTTTCCGAACCATAATTTCGTTGCAGCAGGAGATGCCCTTTTCCAGGGAAGTATCGGAAGGACAGACCTGCCGGGGGGAAATCATAATCAGTTGATCAGGAGTATACATGAACAGCTGCTGGTATTGCCAGAGGAAACTGAAGTACTTCCAGGTCACGGGCCAACGACTACAATTGGTCATGAGATGGACTCTAATCCATTCCTGAATGGTTTTTAAACTGTAGGCTTTAGTATTAACTGTAAATACTAGAAAGGCCCTTCTCAATGAGAAGGGCCTTTCTGGGGGATGTTCTATTCATATCATGGGAGGGGATATAGTTAAGCTACTATATAAACAATATAGCATAGAAAACACTATGTCAATAGTGAAAAATGCACCCGGGGAGTTAATATGAAAGATATAATATGCGAGTATATTGCTGCTTCACCAAAGAAAATGATTACTTATGCTGATTACATAGATTTGGCTCTTTACCACCCTCAAGAAGGCTATTATATGAAGGAGCGCAAAAAGATTGGCAGGGAAGGCGATTTTTTTACCACAAGTAACATATCCGACATCTATGGAAAATTGATTGGTAAATGGTATGCCAAAAAGGCTGAGAGCTTAGGACTGCCAGCAGCCGTTTGTGAAATAGGAGCAGGGAATGGACGCTTTGCACGCGCTTTTATCCAGGGATGGAATGATGTCTCAAAGGAGCTTCTTATATATCATATTATTGAAGCGAGTCCGTACCATAAAAAATTGCAAAGTGAAGAATTGAAGGGAATCGAAAATGCTGAGATCATCTATGCAAATTCGTTTGCAGAAACAGGAATGGATCAAGGCTTAATCTTTTCGAACGAACTATATGATGCTTTTCCTGTTCATGTCATTGAAAAAAACGAAGGAGTACTCCAGGAAGTGTTCATAGCCTGCGAAAATGGTGATTTAATTGAGAGACTTATGCCTCTGCACGATGACAGAATCACTTCCTTCCTGCTTGAACAGGATATCCAGCTTTCTGAAGGGCAAAGGATGGAAATCCCATTGTCAATGGAACCTTTCATTGAATCGATTTCAAAAAGCTTGCAAAAAGGTCTTATAGTTACAGTTGATTATGGCTACACAAAGGAGCAATGGAAGGAACCGAAACGTAAAAATGGAAGTCTCCGCGGGTATTATCAGCACCAAATGCAAAATGATGTACTCAAAATGCCTGGAGAAATGGACATCACCAGCCATGTGCATCTGGACGCTATCATTTCGCTCGGAGAGAAATACGGCTTGGAATTCCTCCTGAAAAAGAGACAGGATGAATTCCTGCTGATGATCGGGATCCTGGAGGAATTGGCAGAGCACAATGATCCGAATCCTTTCTCTGAGGCGAGTAAACGAAACAGGGCGATCCGAAGCCTGGTCCTGCCAGGAAGCATCAGCCAATCCTTTGATGTCATTATTCAGGGAAAGGCGTTAGGGGATTCAGCAGAAAGATTATTTGTGTAAACCTCGAAAGGGAAAGCCGGAATACAGCCTTATGGGTACAAATAAAAAAAGCGATGGACACCATCGCTTTTTTTATTGTGGAAAGAATTAATGGCCAGCTCCGCCAAGTGGCATCATAAATGTTGACCAGTAAGTAAATCCAGCAAAGAAAACCGTTAAGTATGCGCCGAAAACGTATATGTACATACGCTCGGACAGTTTCAAATAACTTAATAGCAAGAAAAATCCTGTTTGACCAAAGAAAATCAAGGACGTCGTATACATGTGACCTAAGAAAAACATCACTGCAAAGATTCCCGTCCAGAATCCTAATACTCTGTACATACGATCCAAAGATATCCCTCCTTTACCCTGCAAGTCCATCACTATCATATTATAAAGTAAAGTAGACAGAAAAGTAAACAAGGATTGATTATTGTGCAATAACAGCCTGATATGAACACGAGTCACAGCCAGTGAACATATTCTCCTTCTCGATCAGCTCGATATCTCCGAAGAGCGCTTCAAACATGCCTTTCAGGAATTCATAGTGCATATTGCACACAGTTTCTGTATGGTCAGCGGCAACTTCCTTAAAAGGGCAATTGAAAATTTGAAAATAAATTTTTGTCCTATCGCTATCTGTTTCAAACTCAGGATAAAAACCTGCAAGGGTAGCAGCATTCTTTATGGCATTGAGCTTATGTTCAAAAGTCATGTCTACAGGTATCTGAGGATGCCGGGAAATTTCCTGGTCCATCAGTTCGGCCCCGAAGCGCTTACCAGTTTGATACAAAGCGTCTTTGCCAGCTTCACCTAAGGACATCATGGTTGTCATGGCGATTTTGGCCAGCAGCTGATAGTCCCTGTAGGGAAAGTGCAGCTGGATCACATCATCCGATAGCCGGTACAGTCTGCTCGGCCGTCCGCCTTTTCCTGTTTTTTTGGTTTCAGACACGAGCATGTTGACATCCTCAAGTTTTGAAAGATGAAGCCTTGCGACATTCGGGTGGATGTCAAAATTGTCCGCGATTTCCTGGACAGTTACATCCTTATGCCGTTTTGTAATGTACTGATAAATATAATAACGAGTAGGGTCAGACAAAACACTTGTGATTTTTAATGTTTGTTCCACCTTTTTTCACCTCAGCCCACGATTTTCCTCAATTATAATACAGAGGAAAATAAGGTTTACACTGTTTAAACAATATGTTTAGAAAATGTTCACAACTAAATGGCGAATTGATGACAAATTACTGTACAAAAGTTATACAAAAGTTATACAATGAATTCAAGAAGAAATTATATATAACTCCAGGAGGTTATTAAAGTGAAGGAACTGACGTTTTTTTCTTATCCGAGCTGTACATCTTGCCGAAAAACGAAGAAGTGGCTTGTCTCGAACAGCGTCCAATTTCAAGAACGTCATTTATTTAAGGACACTCCGACAAGAAACGAATTACTGCAGATCCTATCCCTGACCACCGACGGGCTGGATGAACTCCTTGCGACAAGAGGGGAGACATATAAAAAATTAGGAATAGAGGTAGAGGACCTGCCGCTTTCAGAAATGGTCAAACTGATGATTGACGAGCCGAAACTGCTAAGGAGGCCAATTTTGACTGATGGAAAGAAACTAATTGTCGGTTTTAATCCTGATGCTTTAAAAAGTATAGCCAAATAAAAAAACGGAAGCAGTTATTGCTTCCGTTTCTTTATTGCTCTATGAAGCTGCGGAGTTTTTTACTGGGCTAGCTGGATTCGAACCAACGCATGACGGAGTCAAAGTCCGTTGCCTTACCGCTTGGCTATAGCCCAATGAAGAAGCTGTGTTGACTACGATAGTAGTATAAAACTATTTGTCACTTTTTATACACATTTGATTTATTTTTATTGCAGGATAACAAAAGGAGATAGAGAAATATAAGGTATAACAGAAAAAGGTGGTGTTCACTCATTGAAAAATCAATAGAGCTACTGGCAGATAGTGTTTTAAAGGATGCTTTAATCAGCGGGGCTTCTGACATCCACATCATTCCCCGCGAAAAAGACACCCTCATCAAATTCAGGCTGGGTAACCAGCTGCTGCCCCGCTTCACTTTAGATCAAACAGATTGCGACCGGCTCATTTCCCATTTTAAATTCACAGCCTCAATGGATATTGGTGAAAAAAGAAGGCCGCAAAGCGGTGCTTATACTTATCAGTATAAAGATGAAAAAATTGGCCTGAGGATTTCGACTCTCCCCGCCTATAAGAACGAAAGCATGGTCATAAGGCTCCTGCCTCAAAATAACAAGATTCCTTCATTCAAACTATCCCTTTTCCCGGAAACATCCAAAAAGCTCATCTCATTATTAAAGCATGCCCATGGTCTAATCATCTTCACAGGTCCGACCGGCAGCGGAAAGACAACAACCCTATATTCAATGCTGTCCGAAACGGCAGAAATTGTGAACCGCAATGTCATTACATTGGAAGATCCCATAGAAAAACCAAGTGAGACAGTGCTGCAGGTCCAGGTGAATGAGCGGGCGGGCATATCTTATTCTGCCGGCCTTAAAGCGATATTAAGACATGATCCGGATATTATCATGGTTGGGGAAATCAGGGATAGGGAAACGGCGGAAACAGCAATCAGGGCAGCGCTTACCGGCCATCTCGTGTTAACGACCATGCATACGCGGGATGCAAAAGGTGCCATTTACAGGCTCAGTGAATTCGGGATAAATTGGCTTGAGATAGAACAGACACTGATAGCTGTAACGGCACAAAGGCTTGTGGAATTGACCTGTCCCTACTGCGATGGCGGCTGTTCGCCATTCTGTTATTCCACTGGCAGCGGTAAAAGGGGGAATGTGTTTGAAATCCTCAGCGGCAGGGATTTGGCTGCTGTGATGATGGAAGCGAAAGGGGAGCCGCAGGTCCACCGGTACAAAACACTGAAGGATGCCATAACAAAAGGAATCGCACTTGGCTACATCAAGGAAACAGAATATCAGAGGTGGGTACTGAATGATGGAGAATAAATGGTCTGTTGAGGAGCAGGCCCGCTTCCTTAAAAGAACTGGTGAACTTCTGATGCGCGGTTATTCATTGGCTGAGGCGATCGAGTCATTGTCGTTTTACCTGGAAAAGAAGAGATGGAGTGATATCCAAAACAGCCTTTCCACCCTTAAAGAGGGCTATCCCCTGTATATGATTCTTAATAACCTGAATTTCAATAAGGACTTGGTAAGCTATGTTTATTTTGCTGAACAGCATGGCGGACTGGCCGAAGCAGTTCTGGAGGGCAGTGAAATCGTCTTAAAACGTGACAGTGATTATAAGAGGATCAGAAAGCTCGCATTCTATCCACTATTTCTGGTATTGCTCACCGGAGTCCTCTTTTTCTTCATCGAAAGAATATTGCTCCCAAAATTCTCATCTCTATTTCTGGATATGAATCTTAAACCTAATATCTTCATGAATACTATCAGTTTCGCTGCTTCTTTATTTCCATATCTCCTAACTTCTCTCATCATAGTGTCTCTTTCATTGATTGCCTATTACTACTGGTTTTTTCGCAGGCTCACTCCATTCCGGCAAAAGTCGCTCCTTATAAAATTGCCGTTGGCCGGCAGCCTGATCAAACTATTCATAACTCATTTCTACTCGGCACAATTAAGCTATCTTTTAGCAGGAGGGCTGTCTATTTTGGATGCCTTTAAAATATTCGAGCAAAACCGGAAGGACCCGTTCCTAAAGGAAATCGGCAGCAGCACTATTGCGAAGCTGGCTAAAGGAGAACCGCTTGAACTGGTTATTGTATCCTATCCATTTTTTGAAAACGAGCTGTCAAGGATCATCAAACATGGACAGGAAAATGCAAAGCTCGATCAGGAACTGTATTTTTATAGCAGGCATTGCCTCTCCCAGCTGGAAGAAAGCACGGAAAAGCTGATGAAAATCATCCAGCCGGTGCTATTCAGCTTCTTGGGTATGCTGATCGTCTCTTTATATCTGGCAATTCTGCTGCCTATGTTCGAGCTGATACAAGGAATCTAACTTAATGATCAAAGGAGAAAACGAAATGAAAAATCAAAAAGGATTTACACTTATAGAAATGATGATTGTTTTGCTGGTCATTTCAATGCTGCTGATTATCACAGTGCCCTATATTTCAAAGCACACCTCAAACATCAATTCAAAGGGCTGTGAAGGGTATATGAAACTTGTCGAGGCCCAGGTTCAGGCTTATAAAATTGAACATAATGAAACCCCGGGATTCACGGAGCTTGCGGCTGAAAACTATTTGAAAAGCCCTGAAGCATCATGTCCGGATGGTTCTACAATTGTAATCACAGCTGAAGGCGATGTAAAAAAACAATAACACATGAAAAACTCAAAAGGATTTACGATGGTGGAAATGCTCGTTGTCCTCTCGGCTTTTATGGTTCTTTCCTTTTCAGCAATCTTCCTTTTCTCTCCCCAGGATGAGCTTCTCGAACAAAATCTCTTTTTTTCGCAATTTAAAACTGATTTGCTATTTGCCCAGCAATATGCGATTTCCCATCAGGAGAAGATAACGGTCCATATTGTCCCTGAGGATAAACTGTATTACATAATCGGGGAATCATATGGCGGGGGCTATATTATTCATCGGAAGTATTTCCCTCAAATTCAGATTGAAAGCATTCTTTTAAAATTCAGCTATATGCCAGATGGGAATATCGATAAGTTTGGCCCTATTTACATCAAAATCGGGAAGAGAAGCTTTGTTTTTATGATTCAGATAGGAAAGGGCAGATTCTATGTTACGGAAGAATGATGGATTTTTCTTAGCAGAAATGCTCCTGTCCCTGGCTGCCTTCATGGTGGGTACTATTGTGCTCCTGCCTGCAGCAAATATGGTGATCAGCCAGATTTTGCAGACCAGGGCGGAAACAGCTGCTATCCATATTTTATACGACGAGCTTATGTATATAAAAATCAATGGATTGGAATCTGACAGGAAAACTGTGAATCTCCAGGGATATTTCTTTGAAACGAGAGTGTACAAGGATTCCCAGTCCACGGAGGTGTGTATCCATTTTAAAAGCGAGAATCAAAAAGAAACTCGTAAATGTGCAAAAGTGGAATGAGCGTGGTTTTACACTTGTTGAAATGCTGTTAGCGCTGATTGTGTTTCTAATGATAGCCTCTGCTTTTCCGCTTGCGGTCAAAATTATCCTCAATGAGCGTGTGAATGCAAGCGGGATACAGCGCATGGAATGGGAAATCTTCAGCAGCCAGGTAAAAAAGGAGATGCGCTCCGCAGACCAAATGACGGTCAGCACAGATAAAATCCTGTTGAAATCAGGTTCGAACACAATCATTTATGATAAATATGGCGCGAATATTAGGAGAAGGGTTAATTTCAAGGGATATGAAATTCTGATGCAAAATCTTTCGAGCTTTCAATTTAAGACGATTCCTGAAGGTGTAGAAATATCTGCAGCTGATACAAAAGGGAAGCGTTATATCACCAGGATCCAAAACTTCATCAAGATAGGAGAGGTTGAGTTATAGACCAAAAAGGGTTCGTTTATCCTCTGACAATGATACTGCTTTTATTTATGTCAGTATTCTTAGTCATCATGACTCAGCAGTACCTCGCTGAGCTAAAATTCAAAAAAGAAACCGAAGCCATCAGGCTTCAGGAGTATTATATGTTAAGCTCCCTGAAGCTTGCTGAACAGAGGATGCTGGATAATAGTCTTACAACAAACGGCTCCATTGAATTTGATAAGGGAAGAGTAGCGTTTTCGAGAGTAACTCTATCTGAATACCTTGAAGATATCACTTTTACATTGAGCCTTGACCGCGGAACGAAAATCACAGGAACAGGCACCTATGACAAGGAACAGGGCAGGATGGTAAAATGGAAAGAAAGGAATTAGATAGGGGTAGGGATAAATGAAAGCCATTTACCTGATTGGTTTCATGGGTGCAGGGAAGACGACGGTTTCTAAGCAGCTGGCTGAGGAACTGGCAATTGCCCACTATGATACAGATCAAAAAATAGTTGAATCCGCCGGAAAATCAATAAATGATATCTTCTCTTCAGAAGGAGAAGGGAAGTTTCGAGAACTTGAATCGTCAATATTGCAGACAATGCCCAATGATGATGCGGTAATAGCAACCGGAGGAGGGATCGTGTCTGCAAAGGTGAACAGAAAGCATATGAAGGAAAACGGACTGGTGTTTTTCCTTTATGCAGAGATGGAGGAAATCCTCCAGCGTCTTGCAGGAGACAATACCAGGCCCTTGCTTCAAAAGAATGGGCACGAAGCTGCGCGAACATTATACACTAGCCGCCTGCCGTTATACCGAGAGACTGCCCATTATGAAATTAAGACTTCTGGGAAGTCAATTGAGGAAATCGTCCGTGAAATAGCAGGATGTATGAAAAAGTAATCAGTGGATATACTTGTTACCGTAAGGGCAGGTGTAGACATGAAAACAAATGATTATGTGAAATATATCACCCAGACAGTTGTAAAGTATATCGATCAGCCAAAGGAAGAGCGGAAAAGAATCAAACAGGAAAAGAAAGAAGCTGAGGCAACATTCCTTTTCAGGTGGTTCGGTATTCTGCCATTTTTGCTGATGTCCAGTATCAAAAAGAAAAGGCAATAGGAAAACCCGGCTGAAGAGCCGGGTTTATTTTTTATTAGTTTTTAACTTTAGATGCTTCATCTGAAGATTGTCCCAAGTTTGCACAAAAGGTCTGCTTTCTGTTTAATTCTGACAGAAAATCCACGTGCTTGTGACAGAAATGGTTGCACCTTTTATAAATCCGTGAGAAAGTACCAGTAATTCTGCCAGAAAAGGCGGCAAGCCAAGCAAAGTTGACAAAAAGCAATCTTCTGCTAAATAGATCTCTCAGTCAGATAAAACAAGCCGCCATTTACGATCGAGATATTGATTTTTGGTTCGTACTGTTCCTGGAGTGCCAATTTCTCCGTTTCAAAGCTTTCGGATTTCTCTTCTGCATCTTCATAAAAATGATGCAGCAGATCCAGGTCCTTTTTCCAGCGTTTCCTTGCTTCCTCTGCCCAGGAGTGGTCTTCCTGTTCGATCCTGCTGTTGATAAAAGACTGGATTCTGTTAACACCGCTTTTTGGTTTGATCAATGGTGACAGGGTGTAAGCATAATCTGGTATTTTGGATTTCATCGGGAGTCTTAGCAGCTTTTCATGAAAATCTTCAACCATCCTTCCATTGATTAAATGAAGACCGATAGAATGAAAGACGTCACGTTTCCTATCACATTGATATGAAATTTTCATATTCAATCCGATCCAGGGAATAAGTGGTGTCTGGACACCATAACTGTTGTTTTCATAGAGCCTGATGAAACCGGCAAGACTTTTTGTTGATTGGAAGATTTGATGAAGGCGGGGTGAGCCGAAATGGATCACCTCACCTTTTACAGTGTCAGGAGCCTGCTGGCTGTTGGTTACGAACGTCAGCTTCATAGGGTTCGGCACGCCGCCAGTCTTTTCAAGATAGTGCCAGTAAAACGGACGGTTCATCAAT
This sequence comes from Mesobacillus sp., assembly GCF_057785455.1. Lineage (NCBI taxonomy): Bacteria > Bacillati > Bacillota > Bacilli > Caryophanales > Bacillaceae > Mesobacillus > Mesobacillus sp. Next base: position 137,953 of record NZ_JBYNSB010000035.1, on the reverse strand, counting down.
TCCTTGTCCAGATCTACCGTTAGCTGTACGGTCATATAGCCCGAATTATTTTCAAGGAGCTCACAGTTATTGGCTGTAAAATACCGCTCGAGAAAATTATGAATTTCCTGTTGCTGCACGCTGATTTCCCTCCTTCATTTCCTCTGCAAACTGGATCATCGATGTAAGGTTCTCCATTTTAATCCGCATCTCGCCTTCGGAGGAAGATTTTCCGAAAATATCAACCAGGTGATCTTCGATATTGCCGAACTCCAGCCTTGTCAGGATATCATCCAGCTCTCCAATTACCTTTTCGAACAGGTGGATTTTTTCATATAAAAGCTTGAGTATATGTTCTTCCACTGTATCCCGTGTGGCAAAATTATAGATTTTCACATCCTTTTCCTGACCGAGGCGATGGATCCTGCCGATTCTTTGCTCCAGCCTCATTGGGTTCCAGGGGAGGTCAAAATTGATGATATGGCTGCAGAACTGAAGGTTGATCCCTTCTCCTCCTGCCTCTGTTGCAATCAAAACCTGGACGTTTTTCTGGAAAAGCTCCCTCATCCAATCCTTCTTGCCTCTTTTAAAACCGCCGCGAAAAGGGACGGAGGTTATTCCGTTTTGCTTCAGGAACCATTGAAGATAGAGCTGGGTTGCACGATATTCCGTGAAGATGATGACTTTATCATTTATTTGTTTGATTAATTCCAGCGCTTTCTCGGCTTTCGAATTCTTAGTAACAGCTTCAACTCTTTTAATCAGCTGGCCGATGATTTGCTGAAAGCCGATTGAAGGATTTTCCTGCCTTTGCAGCATGTTCTTTAAAGTATAGAAAACCGCCTCCCTGCTGCTGCAGGCTTCCCTCTGAAGCGTCATCAGCGAAAACTGGCTTGAGGCAAGCCCGCCCTCGGATTCTCTCAATGACAGAATAGAGTCATACAAAGCACGTTCTTCTGTTGAAAATTCAATTGGAAAGGTTTCAACATGGCGTTTGGTCCATTCGATGCCTGTATCGGCACGCCTGTTGCGGATCATTACTTTATTTACAAGCTCTCTCAGGTGCTCATCGTCGTTGACGGATCTCGAATCCTTTTTATATTTATCAAAAAACGCTGTCTCACTGCCTAGGTGGCCTGGTTTCAGAAGTGAAACTAGATTGAAAATCTCCTCAATTCTATTTTGGATTGGAGTGGCAGTCAGCAGCAGGCAGAATCTCTTTTTCAAATTCTGGACGAATTCATAGTTTTTTGTTTTGTTATTTTTTAGCTTATGAGCTTCATCAATGATAATAAGGTCGTAATTGAGGTTATTGATGATGTCCCTGTGCGGTGCACGTTTGGCGGTATCGATTGAAGATACAACCACCTCGCATTGTTCCCAGACATAGCTCTTTTTTTGCGCAATCGCAGGAATATGGAATTTTGTATTAAGCTCCATAGCCCACTGAGACACAAGCGATGCCGGGACAAGGATAAGGACCTTTTTGACAAGACCGCGGATCATGTATTCTTTCAGGATCAAGCCTGCTTCTATTGTTTTCCCTAAACCTACCTCATCTGCAAGGATCGCCTTTCCATTCATATTTTCGACAACCTGACGCGCTACTTCAAGCTGATGGGGAAGCGGAGTCAATTCTGGCAAGTGTACAGGGGCCTGCAGACCTTCAAATTCCGGAATAATTGTATGTTTTTCGATTTCTACCGCCAGCTTGAAAAGCTCCCAATTTCCCCAAGGGCCATCGTTCTCGATCCGGGTCGACATTTCCTCCTGCCAAGTAGAATCAAAGTTAATTTGCACGGTCATTTTACACACCTCTTTCAAAATATAAATGTATTGCCGAACAAGTCTGTCTAATGGTAGGATGAAGGTAGCTTTGAATGTTTTGAAATTTGTCACTTTATAGTTAAAATCAGTTTGCAGTCATGTCTAATAAGGTTTAGCATGCCCAATTTGGAAAAATATATAAATGCGGATGACGGCAAGGGGAGAGACTACCTATGTAGCGCCGAAGGAGCAAGCAATCTTTGTGAATCTCTCAGGCAAAAGAACTCTTGTTTGACGCATCTCTGGAGAGTGCTTCCAATATAGGGGGGCCACCAAAGGGGAAAGCCTTAACAGGTAAACTTTCAGGTGAAAAGGACAGAGACCTTCTCAAATTCAGAGGGGGTACTCTGTCCTTTTTTGATGTGGCATGCTCATCAGTGCACGGCTGTTTGCTGAATAATCAGGCACAGGACGAAGGGGGATACATAATGACTGAATTAAAGAGAACACCGCTTTTTGATGTGTACAAGGAATATGGTGGGAAAACAATCGACTTTGGAGGCTGGGAGCTGCCCGTTCAGTTTTCAAGCATCAAGGAAGAACATGAAGCTGTAAGGACAAAAGCAGGCTTATTCGACGTTTCCCACATGGGAGAGGTTGAAGTAAAAGGCCCTGGAAGTCTCGCCTACTTGCAAAAAATGATGACAAATGATGTTTCAAAATTGAAAAATGGCGGTGCCCAGTATACAGCCATGTGCTATGAAAACGGGGGCACTGTCGATGACTTGCTTGTTTATAAGATAGAAGAGGATCATTATCTTTTAGTAGTGAATGCATCCAATATTGAAAAAGATTACGGGTGGATGAAGGACCATCTTGAGGGAGATGTCGAAATCAAGAATCTTTCCGAGGATATGGCCCAGCTGGCACTACAGGGACCGGCAGCAGAGGATGTTCTGCAAAAGCTTGCTAATGAGCATGACTTAAGCCAAATCGGATTCTTCAAATTCAGTGAGGAAGTGGATTTGAATGGCAAGAAAGCACTGGTTTCAAGAACAGGATATACGGGAGAAGACGGCTTCGAAGTTTACTGTAAATCTGAGGATGCCGTCAGTTTATGGAAGGACATTCTTGAAACAGGTAAATCTGCTGGCGTGGTTCCATGCGGTTTAGGTGCCAGGGACACACTCCGTTTTGAAGCGAATCTTGCATTGTACGGACAGGAGCTTTCTCCTGAAATCAGCCCGCTTGAAGCTGGAATCGGCTTTGCAGTGAAGCTGAATAAAGAAGAAGATTTCATTGGCAAAGAGGCGCTCAAGAAGCAAAAAGAAAATGGTGTTCCTAGAAAGCTGGTAGGAATCGAAATGATTGACCGCGGAATTCCTCGCCATGGATATCCGGTATATAAGGGAGATGTCAAGATCGGTGAAGTCACCACTGGTACACAATCTCCGACCCTCAAGAAAAACATTGGCCTTGCGCTGATTGATACAAAAGAAACTGAGATTGGCAATGAAGTGGAAGTTGAAATCCGCGGAAAGCGTTTGAAAGCCGCTGTATCAGCTACACCTTTTTATAAGAGAGAAAAAAAGTAAATAACCGGAAAGGGGTTAGAAATATGAAGCATCGCTATTTACCGCTTACTGAAAGTGATAAAGTCGCAATGTTGGAAAGCATCGGCGTTTCCTCAATCGATGAATTGTTCAGCGATATTCCTGAAAAAGTCCGTTTTGCGGGAGAATACAATATAAAGCCAGCCAAGCCTGAAACAGCACTAATGAAGGAATTGGCACAGCTCGCCGCAAAGAATGCTGACCTGAAGATGAATACTTCTTTTATTGGTGCAGGTGTGTATGACCACTATATCCCGGTCATTGTTGATCACGTCCTGTCCCGATCTGAATTTTATACTGCCTATACACCTTACCAGCCTGAAATTTCACAGGGTGAGCTGCAGGCGATTTTTGAATTCCAGACAATGATTTGTGAATTGACTGGAATGGAAGTGGCGAACTCTTCCATGTACGATGGGGGAACCGCATTGGCTGAAGCAGCCATGTTAAGCGCTGGCCACACCAAGCGCAAGAAGGTCCTCATCTCTAGCGCGGTGCATCCAGAATATAAGGATGTTGTTAAGACATATGCAAAGGGACAATATATTGATGTAATTGAGATCCCTCACAAGGATGGCGTGACAGACCTTGATGCTTTAACGGATCTGGCGAACGAAGAAATTGGTGCAGTCATCGTCCAGTATCCAAACTTCTTTGGACGCATCGAGCCAATGAAGGAGATCGAGGAAATCACACATAACAATAAATCCCTTTTTGTTGTATCAAGCAACCCGCTTGCCCTTGGTGCGCTGACACCTCCAGGCAAATTCGGAGCTGACATTGTCACAGGAGATGCCCAGCCATTCGGAATCCCGACAGCATTTGGCGGACCTCACTGCGGTTATTTTGCTGTTACAGGTAAGCTGATGAGAAAGGTTCCAGGAAGACTTGTCGGCCAGACGAAGGATGACCAGGGACGCCGCGGTTTCGTATTGACGCTGCAGGCGAGGGAACAGCATATCCGCCGAGATAAGGCGACCTCAAATATTTGTTCAAACCAGGCCTTGAACGCACTTGCTGCCTCGGTTGCCATGACGGCTCTTGGCAAAAAAGGTGTCCGTGAAATGGCGTTATCCAATATTCAAAAGGCGCATTATGCAAAAAAAGCATTGATGGAAAATGGCTTTGAAATTGCTTTTGATGGACCTTCCTTCAATGAGTTCGTTGTCAAGCTCAATAAGCCGGTTAAAGAAGTGAACCAGCAGCTGCTGACAAAAGGCATCATCGGCGGCTATGACCTTGGCCGTGATTACCCTGGACTTGAGCAGCATATGCTCGTAGCGGTTACTGAGCTAAGGACAAAAGAAGAAATTGATACATTTGTAAAAGAAATGGGGGATATCAATGCATAAGGAAGATCAGGCACTCATTTTCGAACTCAGTACTCCAGGCCGTGTAGGCTACAGCCTGCCAGAGATGGATGTTCCTGAAGCAGATTTATCAGAGTTATTGCCGGAAGGTTTCCTTCGTGAAGAGGAGCCAGAACTTCCAGAGGCTTCTGAGCTTGATATCATGCGCCATTACACAGCACTTTCCAAGCGGAACCATGGTGTTGACTCAGGTTTCTATCCACTGGGTTCCTGTACGATGAAATACAATCCTAAGATGAATGAGAATGTTGCACGCTTCAATGGATTCGCCCATTTGCACCCGCTTCAAGATGAGAGCTCTGTCCAGGGTGCCCTTGAGCTGATGTATGACCTGCAGGAGCATTTGATTGAAATCACTGGCATGGATGAAGTAACCCTTCAGCCGGCAGCTGGTGCGCATGGTGAATGGACAGGATTGATGATGATCCGTGCCTATCACGAGGCAAACGGGGACCAGAATCGTACAAAGGTAATCGTTCCTGACTCGGCTCATGGTACAAATCCTGCTTCCGCAACAGTGGCAGGTTTTGAAACGATCACGGTCAAATCCGATGAAAATGGTCTTGTTGACTTAGAGGACCTTCGTATAGTGGTCGGCGAGGATACTGCAGCGCTGATGCTGACTAATCCTAATACGCTTGGCCTATTCGAAGAAAATATCCTTGAAATGGCTGAGATTGTCCATGAGGCAGGCGGAAAGCTGTATTATGATGGAGCTAACCTGAACGCAGTTATGTCAAAAGCGCGACCTGGCGACATGGGCTTCGATGTTGTTCACTTAAACCTTCATAAGACATTCACAGGTCCTCACGGCGGAGGCGGCCCTGGTTCAGGCCCTGTAGGTGTTAAGGCTGACTTGATTCCATTCCTGCCAAAACCAATCGTGACTAAGCAGGATGGCGTGTTTAAGCTGGATTATGACCGCCCGCAATCCATCGGAAGAGTTAAGCCTTTCTATGGAAACTTTGGCATCAATGTCCGTGCATACACATATATCCGCACAATGGGCCCGGATGGACTTAAGGCAGTTACAGAATATGCAGTCCTAAACGCGAATTATATGATGAGAAGGCTTGCTGAGCATTATGACCTTCCATTCAACAGGCACTGCAAGCATGAATTCGTCCTTAGCGGAAAACGCCAGAAGAAGCTGGGTGTCCGCACGCTGGATATTGCAAAACGCTTGCTTGATTTCGGTTACCATCCGCCAACCATCTACTTCCCTCTGAACGTGGAAGAAGCCATCATGATCGAACCTACAGAGACAGAGTCTAAGGAAACACTCGATGCGTTCATTGATGTCATGATCCAGATTGCTAAGGAAGCAGAAGAAAATCCGGAAATCGTCCAGGAAGCTCCACACTCAACAGTTGTAGGACGCCTTGATGAAACTACTGCAGCCAGAAAACCGATTTTGCGTTATCAAAAGGCTGAATAAAGATTAAAGGAATGGTCCTGTCATTTTGGCAGGACTGTTTTTTATGAGGTAAAACCTTTGAAGGAATTCGAGTGGAGGTGAGAGTGAAGATTAATGTGTTCGATTGGATCATCAATGAGGAGTGCGCAAATGCACTAGCGGTATGGAAGGGGGAATTTTAAAAATGGGGGGATTGAAGGGAATCGGGATGTTAAGTGCGAATAAAATTAAGTGGGAGCAGTGAGTTGGGGGTGGAAGTAACGATTCAATTTTATAAAAGTTTATCAAAAGCTTATAAGCTGGCTTATATAGTAGTCCTAGCTTTTCTTTGCATTTTACTGATAGCGGGTATTGAAGCGATGACGATTGATCCACGCAGGACCTCAGGAAATGGGAATCTTGCGGTAGTAGTGATTATTCCCTTTTTAATATTACTGCCAATCTATTTAATAGCCTTGTTTATATTTGTTAAGGAAGTCATGAACGGTAAATGGAAGCTGCTCCTTTCAATGATATTGCCGCTCATCATCATCTTTTCCCTTGCCCGAATGTGGCAGGATAGTCTTGAACTCATTTCACTTCTTGGAGGAGGGCCCCTTGTCCCGGAGTCAAGAATTTATCGTTTTCCCTGGTTAAATCAGTACACTAATACTATGTTTTTCAATATCTATTTGCTGGTTTTCCTCTCGGCATTGGCGATATGGGGAGGTGCTGTTTTATCATCATACAAAGAAACAAAAAGCCAAACCCCTCAGCGATTTTAGCTGAGGGGTCTTATATGGTAATATTGCTTATTTAGCTTTAACTTTGCCGCCCCATTTTTTGAAGCCGCCTTCAAGATGATACAGATCCTTGTAGCCTTTTTTGTACAGCATTTGTGCTGCTCGGCCGCTCCGGGATCCGCTCTGGCAATAAAGATAGACTGGCTTGTCCGGCCTCACTTCCTTCAAGCGGGACTTCAGTTGCGTAAGAGGGATATTCCTCGCACCTAGAATATGTCCGCCGGAGAACTCATTTGGTTCGCGGACATCAATCAATTGGGCTTTGCGGTAGCCGCTCTTAAACTCTTCCTCTGACAATGTCTTCACGATTTTCTTTTGGTAGAAATACATGTAGACCGAGTAAAGGATTACTGCAACTGTTAGGACGATTAAAAAAATTAGTGTATCCAAAACATCTTTCTCCTTTCAAGCATAGCTGAGCCACTTATAATTATATAAGTCCTTGGACCTGAGAGCAAAGGAATTTGTTAAATTTCTTAAAGAGTTTGTAAAAATCAAGCTGCTTTGCATTTGAGAATTATTTTGATAGACTTAAAAAATCGTATCTGCAAATAATCAAAAATGGGGTAATGGCATGGAAAAAGAAGTATGGCGTTTTATTGATTCCGGAGACAATTCTCCGTCTTTTAATATGGCCCTTGATGAGGCTCTCCTGGATTGGCATGGTGCTGGGAAAATCCCCCCTGTCATCCGTTTTTATGGCTGGAATCCGCCGACCCTTTCTGTTGGCTATTTCCAAAAGATTGAAAGGGAAATAGACATGGATGCCGTGAAGGAGCACGGACTTGGATTTGTCCGCCGTCCAACTGGCGGCAGGGGTGTCCTGCACGAACATGAACTAACATACAGTGTAATTGTTTCAGAAGAGCATCCTGAAATGCCTAAGACAGTAACAGAGGCATACAGGGTGATTTCCGAAGGGATCTTGCAAGGCTTTCAGAAGCTTGGACTGGAGGCATATTTTGCGGTTCCTAGAACTTCCGAAGAAAAAGCGGCCCTGAAGAATCCCCGTTCCGCAGTCTGCTTTGATGCCCCAAGCTGGTATGAGCTAGTTGTAGAGGGCAGAAAGGTTGCCGGCAGTGCCCAGACCCGGCAAAAGGGTGTAATCCTTCAGCATGGATCCATTCTGTTGGATCTTGATGAGGATAAACTTTTCAGTTTGTTTAAATACCCAAGTGATCGGGTCAAAGAAAGAATGCAGAAAGCATTTAAGTCAAAGGCCGTTGCCATTAATGAAATCTCCAGCCGAAAAATCACGATTAACGAGGCGAAAGATGCCTTCAAAAAAGGCTTTGAGGATGGGCTCGGCATCACTCTTGAGCCGTACACATTGAGTGATGAAGAATTAGATTATGTAAACAGTCTGGCAAAAAATAAATATGAGTCTGATGAGTGGAATTTTAAAAGATAAAAAAAGCGGAGAGCCGCTTTTTTTATTTTATCCAGTATTTTCAAGGGGCCATTTTGTTCGTAAAATGTGCAACCCTCGAAAATTGTTGATTTTTATCATAAATGGCTGATTATCTATCTTTCTCTCATTTTCTCTCTGTTTCTTAATAGATTTCGTTTTTGACAAAATTAATTCTATTTGACCTAAACACCATATATAGTGTTGTCGAAAATAAAAAATACACTATATATTGATTTTTTATGTTTCATTATGATAACGTAAGGGTAATTCAAGATTGCAGCTAGAGTTACATACTTCTAGTAAAACTATATAGATGTGCAATAAAACCAATGAAGGAGTTGTAGAAATGTCTGTTACCATTGGACAGAAAATGAGCCTGAACGTGGAGAGTCTGAACGATGATATTAAGTTGTTCCCACAGGTTCATCCGATTACACCAGATATGAAATTAACCCACAAAGGCGTATCCCGACTTGTCATGCTGGACCGCTATACTTTTAAAGACACTGAAAAAATCACTCTATCAAATGGGGACTTCGTCGTCCTTACGATCAAAGAGGATCCGAAGTTCCCAGCCAGGGGATTAGGATTCATACTAGATATTGATTGGGAAAGCAAAACAGCCAGGGTCCTAGTAGATGAAGAATTCCGAGGAGTGCTCGATGATCCGGAGGAGGTTTCAACTGGCGTAATCAAACGTTCATTGGATGTCATTGAAAAACCGCTGGAAGTTTTTTACGAGCAAATCGCAAAGCGAAATGCTACTGGACTCGCAGCTGTTGAAAAAACAGAAGAGAAGCGCCAGGAATGGTTTGAAAAGTTCTATCAGGAGCTTGTATCGATGAATTTCATCCCGGCAGGCCGTGTGCTTTATGGAGCAGGCGCCGACACGGATGTAACCTACTTCAACTGCTATGTAATGCCTTTTGTAAAGGATTCACGCGAAGGTATTTCCGAGCACCGCAAGCAGGTTATGGAAATCATGAGCCGAGGCGGCGGAGTTGGAACGAACGGGTCAACATTAAGACCACGTAATACTCTTGCAAAGGGTGTTAACGGAAAATCTTCCGGTTCGGTTTCCTGGCTGGATGATATTGCGAAGCTGACTCATTTGGTTGAGCAGGGTGGTTCCCGCAGGGGAGCACAGATGATCATGCTTTCGGACTGGCATCCTGATATCGTAGAATTCATCATTTCAAAAATGCAAAACCCAAGAATCCTTCGCTTCCTGATTGAAAATACTCAAGACGAAACGATCAAAAAGCAAGCGAAAGAAAAATTGAAATTCACACCGCTGACATTGCAGGAAGAAGCAATGTACCAGGGAATCGTGAACTATAAGCATATCCCAGGCTATGGCGGTTTCAGCGCTGATATCGTGAAATCAGCAGAAGAGAAGCTTGCGACAGGCGGCACCTATACAGTCCATAACTCCGAATTCCTTACAGGTGCTAACATCTCAGTGACATTGACTAAAGACTTCATGGATGCCGTGGAAAATGATGAAGAATATGAACTTCGTTTCCCTGATGTTGAAAGCTATGATACTGAAACAATGAAGTTTTATAATGAAGAGTGGTATAAAGTAGGCGATGTACGAGAGTGGGAAAAGCTTGGATACAAGGTACGTACCTACAGAAAAATCAAAGCTAAAGAATTATGGAACCTGATCAATATCTGTGCGACATACTCAGCAGAACCAGGCATCTTCTTCATCGACAATGCCAACGATATGACAAACGCACAAGCTTATGGACAGAAGGTTGTAGCGACAAACCCATGTGGGGAACAACCACTTGCACCTAATTCAGTCTGTAACCTCGCTGCCGTTAACCTGGCAGAAATGGCAGACAAGGAAACAAAAACAGTAAACTTTGAGAAATTGAAACGCACGGTTGAAGTAGGTGTCCGCATGCAGGACAATGTCATTGATGCGACGCCTTACTTCCTGGAAGACAATAAGAGACAGGCATTAGGCGAACGCCGTGTTGGCCTTGGCGTAATGGGTCTCCACGATCTTCTGATTTATTGTGAGACTGAATATGGATCAGAAGAAGGCAACAAGCTTGTAGATAAAGTATTTGAAACGATTGCGACATCTGCTTACCGAGCATCTGTTGAGCTTGCCAAGGAAAAAGGAAGCTTCCCATTCCTTCAAGGCGAGACTGAAGAAGATTCAAATAGGCTTCGCAAGGCGTTTACGAACACTGGCTTCATGAAGAAAATGCCAGAAGATATTCGTGAGTCGATACTTGAAAACGGTATTCGCAACTCGCATTTATTGACTGTTGCTCCCACGGGATCTACTGGAACCATGGTTGGCGTTTCAACAGGCCTTGAACCTTACTTCTCCTTCTCTTACTTCCGCAGCGGACGTCTTGGGAAGTTCATTGAAGTGAAGGCTGATATCGTTCAGGAATACCTTGACTCCAACCCGGATGCGGATCCGGAAAACCTTCCTAACTGGTTCGTGTCAGCAATGGAATTGGCACCGGAAGCTCATGCTGATGTACAGTGTGTCATCCAGCGCTGGATTGACAGCTCGATCAGTAAAACGGTCAATGCTCCGAAAGGATATAGCGTTGAGCAGGTTGAAAAGGTTTATGAGCGCCTGTATAAAGGCGGAGCGAAGGGTGGAACTGTTTATGTAGACGGTTCACGCGACTCTCAGGTACTGACGCTGAAAGCTGAAGAGAACACAATGGAAGAAGAAATCGACAAGAAAGAAAAGCAGAAGCAGCATGTTGTCCTTGTTGATACAATCAACGAGCTTCGCTCTACGAATGTAACGATTGGTTCTGAAGTCGGCAATACTTGCCCGGTCTGCCGCAAAGGTGAAGTAAAAGAAATTGGCGGCTGCAATACATGTACAAACTGTAACGCACAGCTGAAATGTGGATTATAAATAAAGAGAAAATACCATGGCCATGCCGTGGTATTTTTTTTACCTTATTAGAGTTAATTATTATCTAAATAATATGAATAGTTTTATAATAAAAGCACTTGCATAAAAAGGACTGGAGAATATGACTGGCTTAATCATCATTTTGCTTTTGGTTTTACTATTGCCTTTTACAGTGAAACAAGTAGAACACAACCTGGAATTCTTTCTGTTTTTCATGGGAATTGCAGCTGCAGGAATCAGCGGAATGCTGGATCATCAATTAGTTGAAAAAGCTCTGATGGATTCAATCACCATCACTATTGCCGTTTTTGCTGCAGGCTTGTTAACCAAATGGTTTCAAGGGCCGATGGAAAAATCAATTTTATGGGGAAACAGAGTATTGACACCAAGAGTGTTTTTCGCACTGACAGTGATTATACTTGGGTTAGCATCTAGTATTATTACAGCGATTATCGCAGCAATCATCCTTGTTATCATCATTAATGTGCTACCGCTCGACCGAAAATCGGAAATACGTTTCACTGTATTGGCCTGTTTTTCAATCGGACTTGGAGCAGCTTTAACACCTATTGGCGAACCATTAGCGACCATAACAATCAGCAAACTGGATGCCGACTTCTTTTATTTGTTTAAATTGATTGGTTCGGAAGTAATGCCGGCAATAGTGATTTTCGGGATTATGTCGATGTTTTTGGTAAAACCGCATACAGATACCAATGGTTTAAAGTCTAGCAGCAAATCAGAAAGCTATAGGGAAATAATCGTTAGGTCGGTGAAAATATACTTTTTTGTTATGGGCCTCACATTTCTTGGCCATGGATTTGAACCTTTTATTCATGAGTATGTCATCGGGCTTTCACCTTCTCTCCTATATTGGATCAATATGATCTCTGCGATCCTTGATAATGCAACACTTGCCGCTGCAGAAATCAGCCCCGATATGGGTTCGGAAACAATCAGGGCAGTTTTGCTGGGGCTGATAATCAGTGGAGGAATGCTGATACCGGGCAACATTCCCAACATCATTTCCGCTGGCAAGCTGAATATTACCAGCAAAGAATGGGCTGCATTTGGAGTACCCGTCGGTCTGGCAACGATGCTTCTATATTACTTCGTGCTTTTTTTCTTTTAGTTTGGCTCGGTTAATTCCGAATCTTGTTTTTTAAACCCTGTTGATTGTAGTGGAAGGCGCGCAGACTCCTTCGTGATTAAGCGGGCAGATGAGACCCCGCAGAAGCGAAGCGACGAGGAGGCTTAGCGCACGCCCCAAGAAAAATTTGCCCTTGAAAAAGCCTGCAGTTGGGATTTTTCATAATTTTTCAGAGGAAAGCGAAGCGCCTGGAACGAAAATCAACAGCCTTGTTTAACAGAGCATCAAAAAGGGGATGGAAATATTTTTCCCATCCTCTTTTCTCATTTCTGACCATACTAACATTAATGAACCTGGACAGAAATGAGGAATATACAGTGAAACCTTTTGAACCTCAATTAGTATACATTGAGCCACAGGCTCTGGAATACCCGCTAGGCAGGGAACTGAAAGAAAAGTTTGAAAAGATGGGGCTTGAGATCAGAGAGACCACCTCACACAACCAGGTTCGCGGCATTCCTGGAGACAATGAACTGCAACAATACCGAAACGCCAAATCGACTCTTGTGGTTGGCGTGCGACGTACTCTTAAATTCGATACCTCCAAACCGTCAGCAGAATACGCAATCCCGCTTGCCACTGGGTGCATGGGTCATTGCCATTACTGCTATCTGCAGACAACACTTGGGAGTAAACCGTATATTCGTACATACGTGAATCTCGATGAAATATTTGAACAGGCAGAAAAATACATGGAAGAAAGAGCGCCGGAAATCACCCGGTTTGAGGCTGCATGTACCTCTGATATTGTTGGGATCGACCATTTGACCCACGCTCTTAAAAAGACAATCGAGTTCATTGGACAGACCGAATATGGTCAATTAAGGTTCGTGACGAAATATCATCATGTCGATCATTTGCTGGATGCAAAGCACAATGGCAAGACAAGATTTCGTTTCAGCGTAAATGCCCGCTATGTCATCAAGAATTTCGAGCCCGGAACATCTTCATTTGATGAGAGGCTGGAGGCGGCACGGAAGGTTGCAGGTGCGGGTTATCCGCTAGGCTTTATAGTCGCGCCAATATATATTCACGAAGGCTGGAGGGAAGGGTATCATGAATTATTTGAAAGGCTGAGCCACTCTCTTGAAGGAGTCGATTTGACTGGCCTGAGCTTTGAGCTGATCCAGCATCGGTTTACAAAGCCGGCTAAAAACGTGATTCAGAAGAGGTATCCAAAATCCAAGCTGGAAATGGATGAAGAAAAGCGCAAATACAAGTGGGGACGCTACGGAATCGGCAAATATGTCTACCAAACCGATGAAGCCCGCGAATTGGAAGAGACAATCCGGGGCTATATCCATTCATTTTTCCCTGAGGCAGAAATCCAATATTTTACTTAGAGCCAAAAATTTTCAACTTGTACGCCGTACTATTTTACAAAAACAGCGCTTAAAGATGTAACGATGGGATTACATCGACGGGAGTGGCTGATATGTATATAGACGGCGTTTTTTCCGGCGGAGGAATCAAAGGTTTTGCGTTGATCGGTGCCTGTGCTGCAGTTGAGGAGCGGGGATTCAGGTTCAAAAGGGTTGCAGGCACAAGTGCCGGTTCCATAATAGCCGGGTTGCTGGCTGCTGGCTATACAAGTGCAGAAATGGCCAGTCTTGTGGATGAACTGGATCTGAAAAAGTTCCTTGATTCGCGAAAAACAATTATCCCCTCAGCATTGACTAAGTGGCTGTTTGTTTATTGGAGGCTGGGACTGTATAAAGGGGATGAGCTCGAATGCTGGATCGCCAATACGCTTGCAGCTAGAGGACTCAGGACCTTTGGTGATCTTGCGCCAGATTCACTAAGAATTATTGCTTCAGACTTAACAAATGGTAGGCTGTTAATCCTTCCTGATGATTTACCGAAGTATGGTATCGATCCCCGGACTTTCCCCGTTGCCAGGGCAATCCGGATGAGCTGTAGCTTGCCGTTCTTTTTCGAGCCGGTTAAGCTGAGGGATAGAATTGGCACCAATATTGTTGTTGATGGGGGAGTATTGAGCAATTTTCCAATGTGGCTGTTTGACAAGGAAAATGTGAAAAAAGTAAGGCCAGTACTTGGAGTCAAGCTGAGCCAGCATTATATTCAGCAGCCAACCAATAAAATCAAGAATGCGCTGCAAATGTTTGATGCATTATTTGAAACGATGAAGGACGCGCATGATTCGCGATATATTTCCCGAAAACATGAAAAAAATATTATTTTCATTCCCACAGAAGGCTCTTTGACAACGGAGTTTCAATTAACTGATAGTAAAAAATGGGAGCTTATTGAATTGGGGAAAAAGAATGCGGACAAATTTTTCAAATCCTGGTGCTATTAAAAAAATCGGGCTAAAACGATGCCCGATTTTTTTTCTTGCCTTTTTTTCCGTCTATGACAGTTAAATGAGACGCATCCTTTTTCTTGCGAGCAGATGCGAGAGATTTTATTTTAGATTTTTTTCCAGAAGCATTTGCTTCTTTCGCCTGAAATCTTTTCTTGGATCGCTTAGCTGCTTTTTGAAATGCTCGATGCTGCTGCTTTCCAGGGCTGGATCCAGAAAAACGCCGTACCAGGAAATAAATAATTGCACCGATTATTGCTGCCATAGCGATCATTTGGAGAACACCAGCAGGATTGTACAGGATTCCGCTTACAAATCCGATGATCGCAAGGATTATGAGTCCTGTAACCAGGAACAAAGAAGTTCGATTATTCAAGAAAGCCACCTCCCTAAAAGCATCATGAGCATTTTTTCAGTCTTTTAAACTTGCCATCGCTTACTTTATACAAATTCTTCGATATTATACTGTTCTCCTGCTTCTTTTTCCTTTTTTGCAGGGGAATTAAACGGAAGAATTCTAACAACTTGTGGCACATGTTCAGTTCGAAAATATCCAATAAATTTATTGTTTCCTTCATTTTACTAAAAATATGCAAAAATCACTATACGGTTAAGCGGCCATGCGACAATTTTTCCAGTTCATGCAACTCCTTTCTTGCTTCGGGACATACTAACAGCGGAGGTGTAATGAATGGAACACAATCGAGAAGATCTTGAACAAAACCAGCGTGAAAAGCCAATGTCCTTCATTGCAATGACAATCATTACAGGTTTATTCGGGGGAATATTGTGGAGTTCCCTAGCGTATCTGGCGTATGTTTTCAATTTTACCGATATCCGCCCTAACGTCATCCTCGAGCCATGGGCTTTAGGAAAATGGAAGGAGCAATGGCTGGGAACAGTGATTTCGATAATTGCAATTGGACTCTTTTCAATCGGAGCAGCCCTCGTTTACTATGCGGCGATGAGAAAGATTAAATCTATCTGGGCGGGGGCAGCTTTTGGGCTCGTGTTATTTTTCCTTGTATTCTATGTCCTGAACCCGATATTCCCAGGGATCAAACCTTTTTGGGAGCTATCCAAAGACACCATTTTCACATCAGCGTGTTTTTACATCCTGTATGGTGTATTTGTAGGGTATTCAATATCATATGAAGAAAATGAAATCCAGAACCGTGAGAAAAAGCATAAAGAGGCTGCTACTTAAGTCGTTCAAGGTAGTGTTCAGAAAAATATTTATGTTAGAATGTTCATATTGGACATTCTTTTTTTACGGGAGCATTCTATGAAAAAAATACTTTTGCTAAACGGACCCAATTTAAATCGTCTTGGGAAAAGGGAACCTGGTATTTATGGAGTTAAAACACTCAAGGACTTGGAAAGGAAAATGGTTTCGCTCGGAGCGGAAGCCGACATCGAAATCGTTTGTTACCAATCCAATCATGAAGGAGAATTGATTGACAAAATCCATGAGGCAGAGGACACTGGTGTAGATGGAATCATTTTTAATCCCGGGGCATTTACACACTATAGTTATGCCCTACGGGATGCAATAGCAGGAATAAATTGTCCTGTTATCGAAGTACATATTTCGAATGTATATGAAAGAGAATCCTTCAGGCACAAATCGGTTATTGCACCCGTTTCAAAGGGCCAGATTGCCGGGCTTGGACTAATTGGTTATGAGCTTGCTCTTGAAGCGTTTATCAAAGAAGGAAAAGGGGAGGAATAGAGAAATGGAAAAGATACAGAAACTACGTGCGTCATTCGAGAAACTTGGCATTGATGGGATGCTGGTAACTAGCGATTTTAACCGCAGGTATATGACTGGTTTCACAGGATCAGCTGGCATGGTGTTGATCAGCAGCGAAAAAGCATTATTCATTACAGATTTCCGCTACACAGAGCAGGCTGCAAAGCAATGTGAAGGCTATGAAGTTGTCCTTCATAAAGGCCTTATCCAGGATGAGGTTGCTGCACAAGCTAAGAATCTTGGAATAAATAAGCTTGGATTTGAAGAAAACCATGTTACATATTCTGCATTTAAAACGTTTGAAAAGGGGATCGAAGCAGAGCTTGTCCCTGTATCAGGCGAAATTGAAAAGTTACGCTTGATTAAGACTGATTCAGAGATTAAGATATTAAAGGAAGCAGCAGCCATTGCAGATGCTGCATTTACTCATATACTTGAGTTTATCCGTCCGGGAAGAACAGAACTGGAAGTATCGAATGAACTTGAATTCTTCATGAGAAAACAGGGAGCGACTTCATCTTCATTTGATATCATTGTAGCTTCTGGCTACCGTTCTGCCCTTCCTCATGGTGTGGCAAGTGACAAGGTGATTGAAACGGGTGACATGGTTACCCTTGATTATGGTGCATATTATAAAGGATATGTTTCTGACATCACGCGTACCGTTGCTGTTGGCAAACCAGCAGACAAAATGAAGGAAATCTATGACATTGTCCTGGAAGCTCAGCTTCGGGGAATGGCAGGGATCAAGCCTGGTATGCTGGGCAAAGAAGCAGACGCGTTAACAAGAAACTTCATTACAGAAAAAGGCTATGGGGAATACTTCGGACATTCAACCGGACATGGCATCGGCCTTGAAGTTCATGAAGGTCCTGGACTTTCTTCTCGCTCTGAAACAGTACTTGAACCAGGAATGGTTGTAACCGTTGAACCAGGAATTTATATCGCCGGGTTAGGCGGAGTCCGTATTGAGGACGATACTGTGATTACTTTAGACCATAACGAGTCCCTTACACATTCTACAAAAGAACTCATCATACTATAAGACGTATTTAGGAGGACAAACAATGATTTCAGTAAACGATTTTCGTACTGGTTTAACAATCGAAGTGGACAACGGCATTTGGAGAGTACTTGATTTCCAACATGTTAAGCCAGGAAAAGGAGCGGCTTTCGTTCGTTCCAAGCTACGTAACCTTCGTACAGGAGCAATCCAGGAAAAAACTTTCCGTGCTGGTGAAAAAGTAGCGAAAGCTCAAATCGAAAACCGCAAAATGCAATATCTATATGCTAGCGGTGACCAACACGTGTTCATGGACAATGAGTCTTATGAGCAAATTGAATTGCCAGCTAATTCTATTGAATACGAATTGAAATTCCTTAAGGAAAACATGGAAGTATATATCATGCAATTCGGACATGA
Source organism: Mesobacillus sp. (assembly GCF_057785455.1). Taxonomy (NCBI): domain Bacteria; kingdom Bacillati; phylum Bacillota; class Bacilli; order Caryophanales; family Bacillaceae; genus Mesobacillus; species Mesobacillus sp. The sequence continues at coordinate 120,060 of NZ_JBYNSB010000035.1, read as the reverse complement.
AACACTTGGTGTCGAGCTTCCTAACACAGTTGAACTGGAAGTTACTGAAACAGAACCAGGAATCAAAGGGGACACTGCTTCTGGCGGAACTAAACCTGCAATCATGGAAACTGGTCTTTCTGTTCAAGTTCCTTTCTTCATCAACCAGGGTGACAGATTGATCATCAACACAACTGATTCGACTTATGTATCACGTGCATAAACTAAAAACCTGCCTTTAGGGCAGGTTTTTTCATATGGATGTGATCAACTCCGTATTAGTTAAGGCAAAGCGTCACTTGACTTTATCGTGTTGAAATTGTGGTGTTAATGTGCTCTTAAATTGTTCGGAGAAGGTCCCCCAAGACATTCAGTAGTGATATTTGGAGTTGAATTGTTCTAAGAAGCTCGCTTAAGACAATTCAAATGGGAGTATTGCATTTGAATTGTTCTGAGAGCCACACTCAAGACAATTCAAATGGGAATTTTGCAGTTGAATTGTTCTGAGAGCCCCGCCCAAGACAATTCAAATGGGATTTTTGCTGATGAATTGTTCTGAGAGCACCGCTTAAGACAATTCAAATAGGATATTTGCAGTTGGATTGTTCTGAGGAGCTCCCCCAAGACAATTCAGTAGGGATATTTGCATTTGAATGGTTCTGAGAGCCCCGCCCATGACAATTCACATGGGATTTTTTGCAGTTGAATTGTTCTAAGAAGCTTGCTTGAGACAACTCAGAAAGGATTTTTGCTGCTGATCTGCAACGAGAGCCTCCATCGATGCACTTCAATAAGAATTTTTGCAACTGAACTGTAACGAGAGCCACCCTCAATGTTCTTCAAAAAGAATTTTTGCAACTGAACTGTAACGAGATGCCCCATCAAGCACTTCAAAAAGAATCTTCACAGCTTAACTGCAACGAGAGCCCCGCTCGATGCACTTCAGCTCCAATTTTCGCTACTGAACGGAAATGAGAACCCAGCTCAATCCAATCCATAACAAAAAATAAAAAAAGCATCTCAGTTAAAGAGATGCCAGTCAAAAACAATTATTGCTCAAGCCCATATTTCCATTCATTTAGTCCGCCGTTCATGTTATAGATATTTTTAAACCCATTCTCAGCAAGTATGCCGCTTGCCTCGGTCGAACGGTTACCGCTTCTGCACACCACCACGTATTTTTGATCCTGATCGAGTTCAGAAAGCATGCTTTCCATTACTTGAAGTGGGACAAGTTTTGCCCCTGGGATATGTCCCGCTGCAAATTCCTCAGGTGTGCGGACATCGATGACTTTAACTTCGCCTGAATCAATCAATTCCTTAGCTTCATCTACAGAAACATCTTTATATGAGGCACCTGAACACCCGGTAATCAACAGTAAAAGCATGAACGCAGCAATGATTTTTTTCATGTTCTTCTCTCCTTAAAATACATATATGGGTATTTTACAACAAAAGCAGATGTTTGGGTATAGACAAATTGTGACAAGCAGGGCTATTACAAAAATAAAACCAGGCATAATGCCTGGTTGTTTTAAGAGATTGAATATGTGGCTGTTAAAGCTGCTTTTATCTCAAGTTTTCCGGGTTCGATCGGAGTCCCGCTGCCTGCCGTTTTTTCAAAAGAGGCCACCATGTAGGGTCCAGGCACGGCCTTTTGTGATTCCTCTCTGATCGTCAATAGCTGTGGCTGTGTGGTTATCCCGAAAGTTCGTGCGATGGTTTCAGCTTTTTGAAATGTATCGATGACGGCAAGAGATAAAGCCCTGTTATAATACGCCTGAGGCTGGGCAACGGTAAATTGGATATTCATTACTTCATTTGCTCCGTTTGCCACAGCGGTATCAATTACCTGGCCTACTTGATTCACAGCACGAATAGTGATCGTATAAAGGTGTGTAACCCGATAACCCTGAAAAAGCTGCTTGCCATCTTCATACGAATAAATGGGGTCGATACGGTAATCTGCCGTTCTTATATCTTCTTTAGGAATGCCAAGTCCAACAAGGGCATTAACCAGATCATTGGCCTTTTTCGCATTTTCTGCCTGGGCCTCCTGAAGGTTGAGGTTTTCAGTTCGGACTCCAAGTGTTGCCGTCGCCAGATCTGGACTTGCCTTGACGGTGCCTTCGCCATTTACCGTTATTTTTCTTTGGCTTTCTGAAGTCCGGTTGTCTGGATATACTCCATTAACCATTCGCATCCCTCCAAGCTTTTTCCTATTCTCTTATACTTATGATGGGATAATGAAATCCATCACAAGCAGAGAGCAGGAGAGCCTGGCCGGGCCAGCTGCTCAATTACTCGCCTGCACCTGGAGCTTTATCTGTATCATTGTTGTTATTGTATTTTGTATCTGTTGTTGGAGAGCCTTTAGGGCTTCTGCCGCCTCCTAAATAAGCTGCACGGTCGTCACGCTGCACTTTCTGGAATTTTTGATGATCCTCATTCATATCTTATCAACTCCTTTCATGAAGTTTATTTTCTGCAAACTGTTACCTGTTTAAACGGACGGATTAATCGAAATTAAGCTTTTAAAAAGCTCTGTAAACAAGGTAGTTGATTTTCGTTCCAGGTGCTCCGCTTTCCTCGGGGCGTGCGGTGAGCCTCCTCGTCGCTTTGCTCCTGCGGGGTCTCACCTGGCCCGCTTCATCCCGAAGGAGTCTTCGCACCTTCCACTACAATCAACAGGCTTTAAAAACAACAATCAGCTTTAGCCGAGCCTGTTAATTAAAGCTATTCCTCAAGCTATTTCACGTCCGGAAAAAAGAGATGCCAATAGGTTCCGTTAACTCGTGAATCAAGCCTATCATTCTTAACCCCGCATTAAAAATTCTCCCAAAAAAATAAGCTAAACGGCCGTATTGTCCTCTCGATTTTACTAATCCTACCAATTTTTATACCACTCTTATTTACAAAACTCCATGAACGAATCTATCAGCATAAGGTCATAAAGTGGCCAAGCAGGCATACATATTAATTAAGCGTATGCCAGGAGGTTCAATAATGGACGATATCTTATCTTTTTTGCCGAAACGAATAGCTGAAATACTGGAAACAGTGCCTCCTAATGATCGAGAAGGAATGGAAGAAGTGCGCATAAGGATTGGCCGGCCGATTGAGATCACGGTAAGGGGAAAGCCGCAATTCCTTGCATACATTGTTCCCCCGGAGGATGCTGTCCAGCTGTTGAACAAGCTAGGACATTTTTCTATGTATACATTGGAAGAGGAATTGAAAAGGGGCTATATCACCATCGCTGGCGGCCATCGGGTCGGCCTTGCGGGCAAGGTTATCCTTGAAAATGGAACCGTTAAAGCGATCAGGGATATTTCATCCTTCAATTTCCGGATAGCCAGGGAAAAAATCGGAATCGCTGAGCCGCTTCTTCCTTTTTTATATCAGAATGGCTGGAAGCATACGATGATCATCGGCCCGCCGCAAACTGGCAAGACGACATTGCTAAGGGATATTGCGAGGATGATTTCGAGCGGAGTGCCGTCAAAAAAACTCCCGCCGCTTAAAGCAGGCATTGTGGATGAAAGATCAGAAATTGCAGGCTGTGTGAAAGGCGTCCCGCAGCTGACGTTTGGCCCAAGGGTCGACATTCTGGATTCCTGTCCGAAGGCAGAAGGAATGATGATGATGATTCGGTCGATGAGTCCTGATATTTTGGTTGTCGACGAGATAGGCCGGAAGGAAGATGGAGAGGCGATTCTTGAGGCGGTAAATGCAGGAATTAAGCTGATTATGACAACACACGGTGAATCTCTGGCTGATATCCGGAAGCGGCCTACACTTAAACCGATTCTTGAGATGGGTATTTTTGATCGATTTGTTGAACTCGCGCGGGTTTCCGGGCCAGGAACCATAACTTCGATAAAAGACGCGTACGGCAAAGAAATCCAGCATAAAGTGAGAGTGACATAAATGATAAAAATAATCGGCGCAGTAATGATCATCCTGGCCACAACTTGGACAGGTTTTGAGGCATCCAGGCATTTAAGTGAACGACCCAGGCAGCTGAGGCTGTTGAAATCGGCACTTCAGTCACTTGAAGCGGAAATCATGTTTGGGCACACTCCTTTGCATGAGGCATCAAGGAAACTGGCTGCACAGATGTCAAAGCCGCTATCGTGGTTTTTTGAAGCTTTTTCGAAAAAATTGACCGAATCAGAAACGACAGTTAAAGCTGCCTGGGAAGAAAGCCTGTCAGAAGTCTGGAAGCTGACCGCCTTCAAACAGGGAGAATTTGAAATCATGAAGCAATTCGGCGAGACACTCGGAAGGCATGACAGGCACTCCCAGCAAAAACAAATCCTGCTCACGATTTCCCATCTTGAAAGGGAGGAAGCGGATGCTTTCGAGAAGCAGATGAAATACGAAAAAATGGTGAAGAGCATCGGGTTTTTATCAGGTTTATTATTAATCATCTTATTGATGTAGCTTTTAGGAGGAGGACAAGATGGGTCTAGAAGTAGATATTATCTTTAAAATCGCAGGTGTAGGCATCGTTGTAGCATTTTTGCACACCATTCTTGACCAGGTCGGCAAAAAGGAGTACGCGCAGTGGGTCACATTATTTGGGTTCATCTACATCCTGTTTATGGTAGCCTCGATTGTTGATGATCTGTTCCAAAAAATCAAATCTGTATTTCTATTTCAGGGCTAAGGGAGGTCATTGCCATTGAGATCCTTCAGATAATTGGCGTTGCCCTGATTGCGACCTTCCTTGCGCTCATTGTAAAAGAACAAAAGCCGAATTTTGCCTTCCTGTTAATTGTTTTTACAGGCTCTGCCATCTTTCTTTTCCTAGTTGACCAAATCTACCAGATTATCTATATGATCCAGAAGCTGGCAGCCAATGCAAAAGTGAATCTAGTCTATGTCGAAACCATCCTGAAAATCATCGGGATCGCTTATATTGCCGAATTCGCTGCCCAGATTACAAAGGATGCCGGGCAGGGAGCGATCGCTTCCAAGATTGAACTTGGCGGAAAAATCCTCATTCTTGCGATGGCAATCCCTATCCTCACAGTTATGATCGAAACAATCATACGACTAATCCCGGGCTGATGAAAAGCCTTGTAATGAAGAGGTGGAATGTAAATATGAAGCAGCGGCTGCAGTTCATTCTTGCTATTGTTCTTGCCCAGTTATTTTTTTTCAGTCCGGCTGTACAAGCTGTTGAAAATGAAACAGAATCAAACCCACTAATCAATCCTGGCGAAATAGCAGATTCCCAGCTTGAGAAACTGAATATCGATGACCTCAAGGTTTTTTGGGAGGACATTATCAATAAATATGATGGTTATCTGCCGGAAAGCCAAAAAGGAAGCTTATACGATTTCATCAGCGGGGAAAAAGAGTTTTCATTGAAGCAATGGTTCAGGGGTATCTTGAACTTTGCCTTCCATGAATTCATTGTCAACGGGAAGCTGCTGGGATCACTGATCCTGCTGACGGTTTTCAGCATGTTCCTTCAGGCTCTGCAAAACTCATTTGAAAAAAGCACCATTAGCAAGGTGGCCTATTCCATCGTTTTTATGGTGTTGATCATTATTGCCCTTAACAGCTTCCATGTCGTTGTAGATTATACGAATGATGCAATCGGGACGATGATTCAATTCATCCTTGCCCTGATTCCCTTATTGCTGGCGCTGATGGCAACATCCGGCGGATTGGTTTCGGCGGCATTCTTCCATCCAGTCATACTATTCATGATGAATACAAGCGGATTGTTCATCCAATATGTCGTCCTGCCGCTGTTGTTTCTGTCAACCCTGCTAAGCATTGTCAGCATCTTATCGGAGCACTACAAGGTCACCCAGCTGGCGAGCATGCTAAGAAACTGGAGTGTCGGACTTCTCGGAATCCTGCTGACTGTATTCCTTGGAGTCATTTCCGTTCAGGGAGCCTCGGCCGCAGTAACTGATGGGGTTACCGTCAAGACAGCGAAATTCATTACCGGCAATTTCGTTCCTGTCATAGGCCGGGTCTTTACGGATGCTACCGATACAGTCATCAGTGCCTCAATGCTTCTGAAAAATACAGTTGGACTGGCAGGAGTCGCGATCCTGCTGATCATTGCAGCTTTTCCTGCTGTTAAAATCCTGATGGTCGCATTCATTTACAAATTTGCAGCCGCCATCCTGCAGCCATTGGGAGGCGGCCCGGTCATCACATGCCTTGATATCATCAGCAAGAGTATCATTTATGTTTTTGCCGCTCTCGGCATCGTTTCACTGATGTTTTTCCTGACGATAACAGTCATCATTGCTGCTGGGAATTTGACGATGATGGTCAGATAGGAGGGAGGTCATTATGGACTTTTTAAAGGAATGGGTAACGAATATCATTATCTTCATCCTTCTTGCGACTGTGCTTGATATGCTGCTTCCTAATTCGTCATTCCAAAAGTACACCAAGATTGTAACCGGCCTGATATTGATTGCAATTATCCTTTCCCCAGTGATGAAATTATTCAACACTGATTTTGAAACCGCGATTGCCTCAATCGGTCAATATAATGGCCAGGAAGACGAAAAGATAAAAAATTCTTTAGAATTTCAGAAAAGAGAAATACAAGCCTCCCAGCATGCATATATTTTACAAACAATGGCTGTCCAATTGAAAACAGCCGCGGAGGAGGAGTTGATGGAGCAGCAAGGAATGGAGATTGCTAATATCGAGCTTGAAGTAAATGATCAGGATCAGCGGTCCTTCCCGGAGAACCTGGAATATGTCATCGTGCATTTGAAAAAGGCCGAAGACGAAGGAGAGACTGTGGCAGTAGTAAGAGAAGTAGAAATTGATACCAGCGCACCCCTTCCATCAAAACAAACCTCTAAGAATACCGATCAAATATCTTCTCTTCTGTCAGAAAAATGGAATGTTCCTGAAAACTCTATTCAAATCATGATAGAAGGGGGGAATGACGAACATGGACAATGATAAAGGTCCTCTTAGCTGGCTAAGAAAACAATTCGGTTCTAAAGATGGGCCGCCTGAAAAGAAATCCGGCAAATACCAATACTTAATGATTGTCGTCCTTTTCGGAGCCGCGATCATGCTAGTAGGAAATATCGCTGGCAACAAGAATTCTGCTGAATCTGTCATGCCAGCCATGAAGGAATCTGCTCCAGAGGAAGACACAGCTGTGTTCGGCCAGAAGAAAAGCGCCGGAAATGACGTCATCTCTCAATATGAAGAGGCTTATGAAGCCCAGCTTACAGAGATGCTTGAAGGAATCAATGGTGTCGGTGATGTCACAGTGTTTGTCAATGTCGATGCTACTGAGAAAAAAGTTCTTGAGAAAAATACAACCATTCAATCCCAGACAACGGATGAAACCGATCGGGAGGGCGGCCAGAGGAAGGTAGAGGAAGCATCAAAGGATGAGCAGCTCGTCCTTGTCCGGAATGGCGAAAAAGAGGTTCCGCTTGTGCTTGAAACCAAAAAGCCGGAAATCAGAGGAGTCCTGGTTGTGGCCAAGGGAGCTGAAAATATACAGATTAAAAAATGGATCATCGAGGCTGTTACCAGGTCGCTGGATGTTCCGAACCACCGAGTGGCAGTTATGCCAAAAAAATCTAAGGGGGATTAATAGATGTTATTAAAAAAACAAACTGTATGGTTATTGACAATGCTGAGCCTAGTGGTCGTTCTTTCGGTGTATTATATCACATCGCCAGAACAGCAAAAGGGTAATGAATTAGCCGGTGTTGAAGAAAAGGCAGATAATAAAGAAACAGCAGGTACTGAAACCAAAGATGGTGCCACTGTGATTTCGGGCGTTGCCAGCGATGAAAAGTTTGAAGCTCTTCGCATGAAGCTGGAAGAACAGCGCACAAAGATGAAGGAAGATCTTCAAGCAATTGTTGCATCTACAGATCTCCCTGCTGAAGAGAAGAGCAATGCAATCGATAAGATGAACGAGCTTGACGAAATTGCCCAAAAGGAAGGCGTTCTGGAGACATTGATCAAATCAATGGGCTATGAAGATGCACTTGTCCGTGCTGATGGTGAAAATGTAAGAATTACTGTAAAAGCTAAAGATCATTCAGCATCAGCAGCAAATGAAATCATCCAAATGGTAAGAACTGAACTAGGTGCATTACAGCCAGTAGCCGTACAATTCGAGCCATCCAAATAATTAAATCTAAAAGGGAAAGCACCCGCTGCTTTCCCTTTTGATTTAGACTGATTTCAGTTTTGATTCTGCAGCTCCAACAGGTTATCGAGTGATTCGTGGGCGATTTCCACGGACTTGAATAACTGTTCATGATGCGAGCTCTGGGAGACCGCCGCGGCGGAAATTTCCTCCAGCGCCGCGCTGGCCTGCTGGATAACAGAGCTAAATCCGGCAAGGGCTGCTTCAATCGCCATTGATGAATCAAGGATGCTTCTTGTCAAGGCTTCTTGTTCAGATACATCGCTCTTTAAATTCCTGAAGGTTTGATGGATAATCTGAAATGATTCCATTGTTTCTGCTGCAAGTTCCAGGTTTTGTGTCAGCTTTTTTGCAGTCATGCTGACGCCATCCTTTGTCATTGAGGTGTCATGCATGACCCGATGAAGATTGTCTGTGATCTGGGTGGCTGTACCGCCTGTGATGTCGGCAAGCTTCCGGACCTCCTCGGCTACGACGGCAAATCCCTTTCCGCTGTCCCCGGCCCTGGCAGCTTCAATTGAAGCGTTTAATGCGAGCAAATTCGTCTGTGACGCAATTCCCTGGATGTCCGCAGCAAAGCTCGCAGTTTCTTTTATAAGCGAAGATAATGACTGAATATGCTTATTGACAGTCTGCATATTTTCATAGGAAGCCGTCAATTCCCCAATAAGCCGGGACATCAATTCGTCCCCCTTGTCTGTTACCGCTTCAGCTGACTGGGAGTCCTGATGGAGCTTTTCCACCAGGATGGAGCTTTTTGCAATCACCTGGTTGGTTTGTTCTAGAGTCAGGGTAATATCTGTTACAGCAGCTGACTGACTGTTGATGCCTGCGGAAATCTCCGTTACAGCGTTCGTCATATCCATCGAAGATTCAAAGTTCTCGCGGCTCTTAAGTTTTACTTCATCGATCAGGTTTGATATGCTTTTGGTGTTTCTTTCAATCACTTTCCTTGTCTCCACATCTTTTAACAAAAGGTTTGCGGATTCCTGCTGGGCAGAAACAATCGTTTCGGCAAGCCTGTTTGAGATTGAAAACTGGAAGGAAAGCATAATCGTAATCAATGCATATAAAAGATAAATCGTTACATAGTTCTTTGTTTCCAATGGCAATTCATGCCTGTGCAGCAATGAAAACACAGTTATAATTGCAAAGCCGATTCCAGATGCGAGCCAAAGGAGCTTCCTTTCCATGTAGACCGCAGCCGTTGCCAGGATAAAATACAGCAGAATATAGGCTGTAGGCGACACGCTTGTCTCCATGATCAAAAATAAAACAGCAGAGACAATCACTACTGCAAGATATGGAATAAGTGCAGTGAGCTTTTTTAAAAAATGCAGCAATGCAACGATCGCTACACCGGCTCCTCCTCCTGCGACAATTGATAGAATGACTTCTAAATCCTTTTTCATCGCAATGTCAACCACGGCGGCAAGAATGACAGAAATGAGAGTGGCTTTCACAATCAAAGAGTTTTTTCTGTTGAGGTCCTCCATTTTAATTTCTTCAATGGTTTTCATTCAGTGTTTTCTCCCCTTATCGCAAACTAATGATATATTCGCTAAAAAAGGGACGATTCCTGTCGAATGAATTCACTTTTTTTTCAGAAAATATTAAAATAGATAGGTAAGGGAAGGAATTATCCTAACATATTGAATTTGCACATGGTATTATCGTATAGTATTAGTATCTAGTCATAATTATGAAAATGGACAAGGGGTGCCCAAAATGTTAAAAGTTCAGGAAATCAGAGAATTGATTAAATTAGTAGACCAATCAAGCATTGACGAGTTTTCATATGAATATGAAGGGTCAAAGATCAAAATGAAAAAGCATGGTGCAGTCAAAACTGTTGCCGAGCAAGCTCAGCCAGTTCTTGCTGCTCCAGCTCCAGCACCGCAGCCGGTGCCTGTTGTTCAGGAAACTGTTAAGCAGGAGCCTAAAATCGAAACTGCAGCGATCCAGGAAGTTAAGCAGGAAGAAGTTAAGGACACTTCGCACTTACATAAAATTGTTTCACCAATGGTGGGAACTTTCTATCAATCTTCCTCTCCGGATGCCGAGGCTTATGTAAAGCAGGGGGCAAAGGTGACCAAGGATTCAATCGTTTGTATCGTAGAAGCGATGAAGCTATTTAATGAGATCGAAGCAGAAGTAAATGGGGAAATTGTTGAAATTCTAGCAAAAGACGGCCAGCTGGTTGAATACGGACAGCCTTTATTCCTGGTCAAGCCTGAATAGGGAGCGATATGAATGATAAAAAAATTACTGATCGCCAATAGAGGAGAAATCGCAGTGCGTGTCATCCGCGCCTGCCGTGAGCTTGGAGTTGAATCGGTTGCTGTATATTCTGAAGCAGACAAGGAATCATTGCATGTCCAGCTTGCTGATGAAGCATACTGCATCGGACCCAAGGCTTCAAAAGACAGCTATTTGAATTTTACCAACATCATCAGTGTCGCTAAGCTGACCGGCTGTGATGCTATTCATCCGGGTTACGGCTTCCTTGCAGAGAATGCAGATTTTGCAGAGCTTTGCAGAGAGTGCAACATCATTTTTGTCGGGCCATCACCGGAAGCGATACAGAAAATGGGAACTAAGGATGTAGCAAGGGAAACGATGAAGGCTGCTAATGTTCCGATCGTGCCAGGTTCCCAGGGCATTATAGAGAGCACAGAAGATGCAATAAGCCTTGCCAATGAGATTGGCTATCCGGTCATCATTAAAGCGACAGCCGGCGGCGGAGGTAAGGGGATCCGCGTAGCAAGAACCGAGCAGGAAATGATCAAGGGTATCAATATCACACAGCAGGAGGCAATGACAGCATTTGGGAATCCGGGAGTCTATATTGAGAAATATATTGAAGATTTCCGCCATGTTGAAATCCAGGTTCTTGCTGACAGCTATGGACATACCATCCACCTTGGTGAACGCGATTGTTCGATCCAGAGGCGCCTGCAGAAGCTGCTCGAGGAAACGCCATCACCAGCGCTTGATGGGGAAACGAGGGCTGAGATGGGTGCTGCAGCAGTAAAAGCTGCTGAAGCCGTGAATTATACAGGTGCTGGAACGGTAGAATTCATTTACGATTATCGCAATCGAAAGTTTTATTTTATGGAAATGAATACGAGAATCCAGGTCGAGCATCCTGTAACAGAGATGGTAACAGGTGTTGACTTGATTAAGGAACAAATAAAAATTGCCTCTGGTGAAAGGCTCAACCTTAAGCAGGAGGATGTGCAGTTCAACGGCTGGGCAATTGAATGCCGTATAAATGCCGAAAATCCTGCGAAAAATTTCATGCCTTCTGCGGGAAAAATTAAAATGTACCTGCCACCAGGCGGTTTTGGTGTTAGAATAGACTCAGCGGCATATCCTGGCTATACGATTCCGCCATACTATGACTCAATGATTGCAAAGGTCATTGCCTACGGAAGCAGCCGGGAAGAAGCGATCGACCGCATGAAGAGAGCCCTGAGCGAATTCGTGGTTGAAGGAATTCATACAACCATCCCGTTCCATCTGAAGCTTCTGAACCATGAGAAGTTTGTAGAGGGGCAATTCAATACTAAATTCTTGGAAATGTATGATGTAATGGCAGAAGAATAATAGGAGGGTCAGGCCATGAGTGAACAGCAAAATTTACTTGAAATGAGCCATGTTGATAGCGGCTTGGGGAAAGTGGAAATTGCACCTGAAGTAATCGAAGTCATCGCAAGCATTGCTGCATCTGAAGTGGAAGGTGTGATGCAAATGCGCGGAAGCTTTGCTGCCGGTGTAGTAGAGAAGCTTGGCAAGAAAAACCACGGCAAGGGTGTAAAGGTAGAACTTGCTGAAGAAGGAATTAAAGTTGACGTATACTGCGTCATGAAATTCGGGGTATCCATTCCTGCAGTTGCACAAAAGATCCAGGATAATATTCGCCAGGCTTTATTGAATATGACTGCATTGGATGCCACTGAAGTGAATATCCATGTCGTCGGAATTCAATTTGAAAACCAAAAGGCAGAAGCAGAAGTAGAACAGGAAGTATGAAAACGGAACCAAAGGCATAATTAATGTGTCTTTGGTTTTTTTTTGTTCAGGATGAAAAAACCATAATAGGCGCTTGGTGTTTTAAATTTCGGCTCTGTTAATTTGAAGGTTGATTTTTAATCCTGCGGGATGAAGCGGGCAGATGAAACCCCGCAGGAGCAAAGCGAAGCGCAACATCCTTAATACAGGTACATGCATTTCTTTAGCCTCTAAGATGGCAATTTTTCCATTGTTTTGATTAACTTTTTCTAAAAAGTGAAAAATAATAGGAAACCATGCGCAATAAGTTATGATATGCTATTATTTTGTTAGAATCAGACAAGCCATAAAGGAGCTAAGGAATAGAATGAAAAGAAGAACAGCAAGAGAAAAGGCCCTTCAGGCCTTATTCCAGATTGATATAAGCAAAGTAGAACCTTCTGATGCAATCGAACACGTATTGGAGGAGGAAGCGGGCGATGACTACCTGAATAAGCTTGTATTTGGAACGATTGAACATCAGGATGAAATCGACGGGCAAATAAAGCTCTATTTAGAGAAATGGTCATTGGACAGACTTGCCGCTGTTGACCGTAACCTTCTGCGTCTTGCCGTTTATGAATTAAAACATTGCGGCGAAGAAGTACCTGCAAATGTAGTTCTTGATGAAGCGATTGAAATTGCGAAACTGTATGGAGATGACCAATCAAGCCGGTTTATAAATGGGGTTCTTTCTAAGGTGAAACAGAGTATTTCCTAAACCATTAAAAGGCAGGTTGGACCTTTCCTGAATGATTGAGGGGGAGAAAGAAATGGCTGCTATAATTATTGATGGAAAAGAAATTGCTAAAAAGAAAAGGCTCGAAATTGTCGAACGTGTTCAAGAATTGAAGAGGCAGGATCTTACACCCGGTCTTGCCGTTATTCTTGTCGGGGATAATCAGGCATCAAGGACTTATGTGAACAGCAAGCAGAAGACTGCACGTGAATTAGGGATGCATAATGTACTGATTGAGTATCCATCCACCATCACAGAGCATGAATTGCTCTCAAAAATTGATGAATTGAACAAGGCCGAAGAAATCCATGGCATTCTGGTCCAACTGCCGCTTCCTGGACACATTGATGAAACCAAATTGATTGAAGCAATCTCCCCTGAAAAGGACGTGGATGGTTTCCACCCAATCAACATTGGGCGGATGATGACCGGGCAGGACGCATTCTTGCCATGTACTCCATTCGGAGTGATGGTCATGCTGGAGGAAATGGGAATCGATCCAGCGGGCAAGGACGTCGTGGTAGTCGGCAGAAGCAATATTGTCGGTAAACCTGCAGGACAGCTGTTCCTGAACAAAAATGCCACTGTTACATACTGCCATTCAAGGACAAAGGATTTGAAGGAACATACAAAAAAGGCTGATATTGTCGTTTCAGCAGTAGGGAAAGCAGGCCTGATTACCGCTGATCATATCAAGCCAGGTGCAGTGGTCATCGATGTTGGCATGAACCGCAATGCCGAAGGGAAGCTCTGCGGAGATGTTGCGTATGCTGAGGTTAAAGAAAAGGCTGGCTATATCACACCTGTTCCAGGCGGAGTAGGTCCCATGACGATCGCCATGCTTATGTATAATACATTGAAATCTGCTAATAATCACCTCAATAAACTGCAAAATTCGAATCTATAAGGTGTGATCCTGTCTATATCTATTATTTTTTAGAGGCTCTTATTCATTGCTGCAAGTGACGAATCGAGATTCTAAATTTATAATGGATATAGACAGTTTTTTTATGGGTTTGAAATATAAGCAGCAGCTAATGGAAATTGCTTTTAAAGGAGTTTGTCATGGATAATCAGCGTTATCTGACCGTCAACGCATTAACCAAATACATAAAGAGAAAATTTGATGCAGATCCACACCTTCAGGATGTATATATTAAAGGTGAAATATCGAACTTTAAGCGCCATACGAGCGGTCATATGTATTTTACACTTAAGGATGAAAAGGCTAGAATACTTGCTGTCATGTTTGCGAGTGCGAATCGATCCTTGAAGTTCAAGCCGGAAAACGGCATGAAGGTCCTTGTGCGGGGAGAAATTTCCGTCTTCGAGGGCAGCGGACAATATCAGGTATATATTAAAGAAATGAAAACCGACGGGGTTGGCGATCTTTTTATTGCCTATGAACAGTTGAAGAAACGACTGGAGCAGGAAGGCCTGTTTTCGCCAAGGTACAAGCAGGCTTTGCCTAAATACCCTAAGGCAGTTGGAATCGTGACCTCACCCACAGGAGCGGCAATAAGGGATATTTTGACAACGATAAAGAGGAGATACCCTATTACCAAAGTAATGATCTATCCTGCTTTGGTACAGGGTGAGCAGGGAGCTCCATCAATCGTGCGGGCTATCCAGAAAGCGAATGAAAGAAAGGATGTTGATGTCCTGATTATCGGCCGCGGCGGTGGTTCTATCGAAGAGTTATGGTCTTTCAATGAAGAGGCAGTCGCCAGGGCTATATTCGCTTCGGCGATCCCGGTCATTTCTGCGGTGGGCCATGAAACGGATTTTACCATCGCTGACTTTGTCGCCGATATGAGGGCGCCAACGCCAACAGGAGCTGCCGAGCTTGCGGTGCCGCATATCCAGGAGCTACTTGAGCGTGTCATGAATCGTGAGACAAGGCTGTTAAGGGCAATGCGGGAAAAAGTGTACTTCCAGCAGGAACGCTACCAGAGGCTTATCAGGTCCTATGCCTTCCGGTACCCTAGAAAACTCTATGAACAAAAGCTTGAACAGGTTGACAAGCTGACAGAGTCATTGACTCGAGGAGCGCAAAAGCTTTACTCAGTCAAAATGGACAATCTCCAATTAATCAGAAAACGGCTGCAGAGGAGCCATCCTGAGGAATTGAAAAATATTTCTGCTGAAAAGCATCAAAGAGCAGCAAGGGCTTTAAACAGGGCAATGACAGCAGTAGTGACAGAAAAACGAAAAGAGTTTAACGGGATTATTTCAACACTTGAAGCCTTGAGCCCGTTAAAAATAATGGACCGGGGCTATAGCCTTGCCTACACAGAAGATGGACAGCTTATCAAAAAGGTTTCCCAGGCAAGTCCTGACCGAAAGATTTATGTCAAGCTTTCTGATGGAAGCTTAAAGTGTATTGTCACTGATATAGAGGAGAGTGGAAATGATGGCAGATGAGAAAAAATTGACATTTGAACAGGCGATGGAACAATTAGAATCAATCGTCGAAAAGCTTGAAGAGGGAGATGTCCCGCTTGAAGAAGCAATTTCATTTTATAAAGAGGGCATGGAGCTTTCCAAGCTCTGTCATGATAAACTTAAGAATGTCGAGACACAATTGGCTGAAATCATTACGGAAGATGGACGTACTGAAGGTTTCTCCATAAATGAGGAGGAGTAGTATTGCACCCTGTTTCACTTGAACTTTTCACAAAAAAATATAAAGCTCTGGTTGAAGAAAGGCTTAGGGAGGCTGTCCTGGCCATTGAGACACCAGAAAATCTGGCTAAATCGATGCTTTATTCACTTGAGGCAGGCGGTAAAAGAATCCGCCCTTTATTGCTATTTGCTGTGATTGAAGCGTTTGGAAAGGATCCGGCAATTGGCAGGGATGCAGCTGCCGCCATTGAAATGGTGCATACGTATTCTTTGATCCATGACGACTTGCCCAGTATGGATGACGATGATTTAAGAAGAGGCAAGCCTACCAATCATAAGGTTTTTGGTGAAGCTACAGCAATTCTTTCCGGGGATGCCCTGTTGACCCACAGCTTCAATCTGCTAGCGGAAATGAATGAAGAAGATGTCCCTCCGGCGGTGAAGCTCAGCTTGATCGGCGGCTTATCAAAAGCTGCAGGTGCAGCCGGGATGGTTGGTGGACAGATAGCTGATATGGAGGGTGAAAGCAAGCAGCTCACACTGGAGCAGCTTGAATATATTCATATCAATAAAACAGGCAAACTTTTGGAATACAGCATTCTGGCCGGAGCACAGATTGCGGGTGCGACAGAAGAACAAAAGGAGACCTTAGTTCAATTCGCTTATCATATTGGCCTTGCATTCCAAATCAGGGACGACATACTCGATCTTGAGGGCAGTGAAGAGCTGATTGGTAAACCGGTAGGCAGCGATACAGAGAACGAAAAAAGTACCTATCCTGCGCTTCTGGGAATAGAGGGAGCGAAGGAAGCCCTGGCCAATCACCTGACTAAAGCAAAAGCAGCTTTGGCTTCGATGGAACTGGAAGCCACTGTGCTGGCGGAAATTGCTGATTTGATTGGTTTGAGGAACCATTAATCCCGGCATCCGTTGAGAATGCTCGCTGCATGTGCTATAATTGGCTGTTAGCACGACTGTGTTGACAGCTTTTTTTCATACATAATTTGTGCTTTAGCTTGAAATCGGTTCTTTACTTAATATATGTTAATACTAACAACTTTTTGGAAACAGAAATAAATCAACGGATAATAAGTCAGAAATGAAAGTGAGTGGTCCGAAATGGATCTTTTATCAATAAAAGACCCTTCCTTCTTGAAAAATCTTTCGATTGCGGAATTGGAAGCGTTAAGTGAGGAGATTCGGCAGTTTTTAATTGAAAAGTTATCAGTTACAGGCGGCCATATTGGCCCGAATCTAGGGGTAGTGGAGCTTACGATTGCCCTGCACAAATGCTTTGACAGCCCCAAGGATAAATTCCTTTGGGATGTGGGGCATCAGTCGTATGTACATAAAATCCTGACTGGACGTGCATGTCAATTTGATACTTTAAGGCAGTATAAAGGCCTGTGCGGCTTTCCGAAAATGATTGAAAGTGAGCATGATGTCTGGGAAACAGGCCATAGTTCCACCTCCTTATCGGCAGCGATGGGTATGGCGATTGCCAGGGACCTAAAAGGTGAAAATTCCCATATTGTCCCGATTATCGGTGATGGCGCCCTTACTGGCGGAATGGCTCTTGAAGCTTTAAATCATATCGGCCATGAAAAAAAGAAGCTGATTGTCATCCTCAATGATAATGAAATGTCGATCGCACCAAATGTCGGCGCGCTGCACAATGTGCTCGGCCGCTTAAGGACGGCAGGGAAATACCATTGGGTTAAGGATGAGCTTGAATATTTGCTGAAAAAAGTTCCGGCAATTGGCGGGCAGCTTGCAGCAACAGCCGAAAGGATCAAGGACAGCTTAAAATACCTGTTTGTTTCTGGTATCTTTTTCGAGGAATTGGGCTTCACCTATCTTGGCCCAGTAGACGGCCATAATTATGAGGCTTTATTCGAAAATCTTGCTTATGCGAAAAAACAGGAAGGGCCTGTACTGCTGCATGTCATCACGAAAAAAGGAAAAGGATACAATCCTGCTGAGAACGATAAAATCGGCACATGGCACGGGACCGGTCCATATAAAATGGAAACTGGAGACTTTGTTAAGCCGGAATACGCGCCTCCGGCATGGAGCAAGCTTGTGAGTGAGACGGTGAGGAAAATTGCCAGGACGGATGACCGCGTGGTTGCTGTCACACCGGCAATGCCTGTTGGGTCCAAGCTTGAAGGGTTCGCAAGTGAATTTCCAGACAGGATGATCGATGTCGGTATCGCGGAACAGCATGCTGCAACTTTTGCTGCCGGCCTTGCGACTCAAAAGATGAAACCCTTCCTTGCGATTTACTCAACCTTCCTTCAGCGAGCCTATGATCAGGTGGTTCACGATATCTGCCGCCAGAACTTAAATGTATTTATTGGCATCGATCGGGCAGGCCTGGTAGGAGCCGATGGCGAAACACATCAGGGTGTGTTTGACATCGCTTTTTTAAGACATCTGCCAAATATGGTTTTAATGATGCCGAAGGATGAAAACGAAGGACAGCATATGGTGTATACTGCAATGAAATACGATGATGGCCCAATCGCGATGAGATACCCGCGCGGAAATGGACTAGGGGTACCGATGGAGAAAGAGTTAAAGCAAATTCCAATTGGTACCTGGGAAGTATTGCGCGAGGGTGAGGATGCGGCTATCCTGACATTCGGCACGACTATACCGATGGCGCTGGAAGCGGCTGAAATCCTTGCAAAACAAGGTATTTCGGTAAAAGTAGTCAATTCAAGGTTCATCAAGCCGCTCGATGAGAAAATCCTTACAGAGATTTTGAATGACGATATACCAATCCTTACAATCGAAGAAGCTGTCCTCCAGGGTGGTTTTGGCAGCTTTGTCCTGGAAACGGCGCATGATCTTGGCTACAGCCATGCTGAAATCGATCGTATGGGAATCCCTGACCAATTTATTGAACATGGTAGTGTTGATAAATTGCTCAAGGAAATTGGAATGACAACTGAAGATGTTGTCTTGCGGATCCAGAAACTGGCAAGACAAAAACAAAAAAGGGCGTAACTGATGAAAAACAAAAAAGAACGTTTAGATGTGCTGCTGGTTGAGCGAGGCCTTGCCGAAACGCGGGAAAAGGCAAAGCGAACCATCATGGCCGGGCTCGTCTATTCTAATGAAAACCGACTGGACAAACCTGGTGAAAAGGTGAATAGTGACATTCCCCTCACTGTAAAGGGGAATGTCCTTCCATATGTAAGCAGGGGCGGTCTGAAGCTTGAGAAGGCATTGAAGGTCTTTAATCTTGATGTCAAAGGGAAAACTCTACTGGACATAGGGTCATCTACCGGAGGTTTTACAGATTGTGCATTGCAAAATGGAGCTGAAATGTCATATGCACTTGATGTAGGCTATAACCAGCTTGCCTGGAAACTTCGCCAGGATGAACGTGTCGAAGTGATGGAGCGTACAAATTTCCGATATGTAAAGCCTGAGGATTTGACCCGGGGCCTTCCAAGTTTCGCAAGTATAGATGTTTCGTTTATTTCCCTGCGTTTAATTCTCCCTGTCCTGAAAACTTTGCTCATTCCAGGAAGTGATGTTGTAGCTCTGGTAAAGCCGCAGTTTGAAGCAGGGCGTGAACAGGTAGGGAAGAAGGGAATTGTGCGTGATCGCAAAGTCCACGAAGAGGTAATTGAGCGGATCATAGCCTTTTCAATAGATCAGGGATATGATGTTCATGATTTATCCTATTCGCCAATTACAGGCGGCGATGGAAACATCGAATTCCTTCTGCATTTGCAGTGGAATGGCAAAATGGAGGATCATGGCGAATTAAGACTGAAGACAACTGCGAAAGAGATTGTCGAGCAAGCGCACAATGAACTCAAATCAAAACAAACGAACGAAGATGAAGAATAGGCGATATTAGCCTGTTCTTTTATTTTTGGTCAAGCTGGTTATGTAAAGAATGGACATAAACTAAGTGCCATCTTTTTGAAATAGGCTGTTTTAGCAAAGATTCTTGCTAAATTTTTAAATCCAGCTGATTGCAGTGGAAGGCGCGCAGACTCCTTCGGGATGAAGCGGGCAGGTGAGACCCCGCAGGAGCAAAGCGGCGAGGAGGCTCACCGCACGCCCCGAGGAAAGCGGAGCGCCTGGAACGAAAATCAACAGCCTTTTATTCCAATAGTTTTTTTAAAAAACATGGTTACCCTTTTTGAAAATGGGAGATTTCTTTCACACCTATATAAAACAGGAACAAAGTATTAGAAAAGAGCATTAGAAAAAGTCTAGCCTGTTTGATGAAAATTGCCTGGAACTCGGCTAATCTTTGTAAATGTTCACCCGTTTGTCAAAACCTTAAAGAAGGTTTTGGTGAAGAATCACGAAAGATTGTACAATCTGTTGAAATCGGCTAACATATGAGTATAAATGTATGAACAAATGTTTCGGATCCATTCAGGGGTGATAAGAATGAATAAAGGCCAACGCCATATTAAGATACGCGAACTGATCGCGAGCAAGGATATTGAAACACAGGATGAGCTTGTTGACCGCTTGAAGGCAGCAGGATTCAATGTAACACAGGCAACTGTATCCCGGGATATTAA
This sequence comes from Mesobacillus sp., assembly GCF_057785455.1. Classification (NCBI taxonomy): domain Bacteria; kingdom Bacillati; phylum Bacillota; class Bacilli; order Caryophanales; family Bacillaceae; genus Mesobacillus; species Mesobacillus sp. The sequence continues at coordinate 99,932 of NZ_JBYNSB010000035.1, read as the reverse complement.
GGAGCTGCATCTTGTTAAAGTACCTTTAATTGATGGAAGGTATAAGTACAGCCTCCCGGCAGACCAGCGTTTCAATCCTTTGCAAAAGCTGAAAAGGTCGCTAATGGACGCTTTTGTACGCATTGACCAGGCGGGCCATTTGCTCGTAATGAAAACCTTGCCGGGCAACGCAAATGCAATTGGTGCATTAATTGATAATCTTGATTGGGATGATATACTTGGAACGATTTGCGGGGATGACACCATCTTGATTATTTGCCGGACTCCGGAAGATACCGAGCTTGTCACAAATCGTTTTCTAGATATGCTGTAAATGAGGTGACGTTTGCTTGTTAAACGAACTATCGATTAGGAACTTTGCAATTATTGAATCTCTTTCCGTTTCTTTTAATAAAGGTTTGACCGTCCTTACCGGTGAAACAGGAGCGGGTAAATCCATCATCATCGACGCCATCCATCTTCTTGTTGGCGGCAGGGGCTCAGCTGAGTTTGTCCGCCATGGCGAGGAGAAAGCGGAAATCGAAGGTCTATTTTTCCTGGAAGGAGACCAGCACCCATGCTATGCCAGAGCGTCCGAATTTGGCATCGAAGTTGAGGATGGCATGATTGTCTTGAGAAGAGATATATCGGCGAGCGGCAAGAGTGTTTGCCGAATAAATGGCAAGCTCGTCACGATTGCCGTACTGCGTGAAGTGGGTTCTACACTGATCGATATACACGGGCAGCATGAACATCAGGAATTGATGGATGAAACGAGGCACATCAATTTGCTCGATCAGTTTGGGGCTGAAGAAATACTTCCTGCCCTCCAGGAGTACCAGCATGTGTACCGGTCATTTGAATTGACACAAAAGAAATTGAAAAGCTTGAGTGAGAATGAACAGCAAATGGCTCACCGGCTTGATTTGATTCAATTTCAGCATGATGAAATTACATCAGCCGGATTGAAATTGAATGAAGATGAGGAGCTTTTTGAAGAGAAACGCAAGCTGGGCAATTACGAACGGATTTTTGAAAGTATCCAGAATAGCTATACGGCTCTTCAAGGTGAACAAAAAGGGCTTGACTGGATTTCACTGGTAATGGACAACCTTCAAAATGCGGCAGAGTTGGATGCATCCTATAAGCCAGTAGCTGAAGCAGTTTCCAACAGCTTTTATATTCTTGAGGATGCAGCAAGGACGATCAGGAATGAGATGGATTCTCTTGAATATGACCCTCAGCGTTTGAATGATATAGAAGAAAGATTGAATGAGATCAATCAGCTGAAACGCAAATATGGGAAGACGATCGAAGAGATTCTCGAGTATGCTTCCAAGATCGAAGAGGAAATCGAAACTCTTCAAAATAAAGAAGTCCATATTGGCCAAATGGAAAAGGAACTTGCCTCTTTAAGGAAGGATTTGCGAATAGAAGCTGTCAACCTGTCAGATATCCGCAAAAAATGGGCTAAGAAATTAACGAAAATGATTCACAATGAGCTTAAGGAGCTCTATATGGAAAAAGCAGTTTTTGAATTGCGGATTGAGTCTGTACCTGATGTGTTTCATAAAAACGGAGCAGACAAAGTTGAATTCTATATTTCCACGAACCCTGGTGAACCTTTGAAGCCGTTGTCAAAGATCGCATCGGGTGGAGAGCTTTCCCGAATCATGCTTGCACTGAAGAGTATTTTTTCTAAACATCAGGGAGTCACTTCAATAATCTTTGATGAAGTGGATACAGGTGTGAGCGGTCGCGTGGCACAGGCAATTGCCGAAAAAATCTACAATGTATCGACCGGGTCGCAGGTGCTTTGTATTTCTCACTTGCCTCAAGTTGCAGCGATGGCAGATACTCATCTGTATATTGCCAAAGTTATTAAAAATGGGCGAACGAAGACTTCGGTAACTCCATTGTCCATCCATGATAAGGTGAAAGAGATCGGCCGGATGATATCTGGCGTTGAAATTACTGACTTAACCAAACAGCATGCTGAAGAATTGTTGAAACTGGCACAGAATATGAAGGCAGCAACTTGAAAAGCTATCCATAATGGGTAGCTTTTTTATTTTTATACAGGTTATAAATGAGCGGACTCGAGGCAAAATTAAAGATGTAGCCATTATCGATGTGTGTGTGTGGACTAGAAGCGAGGAGAGTGAATGGATTGAAAAAAGATTTTCTCAGAAAATTTATTGGTGGAATTCTCCTTGTTTCATTAATTGCTTTAGGATTTGCAAAACCTGTACATGAATATTTATCAATTCCAGGAGATATTACTTTATTTGAAGGACAAAAGCTCGATTTTTCAGCCAAGGCAGTCCATGTGACAGCTCCGGCAGTGGACGCGAGCATAACTGTTAATCAGGATGGCGAAAACGTTTCTTTAGAAGCGAAAGCCCACGGCAAGGACGAAATGGTCCTCGAGCTTGCTGGTTTTCCGGTGAAGAAAGTAGACGTTAATGTTCTAAAGGATTTCAAAGTCATGCCTGGAGGCCAGTCAATCGGCGTTAAGCTGAACACTGTCGGTGTCCTAGTGGTCGGACATCATCAGGTTCAGGCAGAAGAGGGCAGGGTATCCCCGGGTGAAGCAGCAGGAATTAAAAAAGGCGATATTATCACAGAAATCAATGGCAAGCAAATAGAAAAGATGTCAGATGTAGGTCCATTCGTAAAACAGGCAGGAGAAGACGGGAAACCATTGAATTTAGTGCTTAAACGAGAAAATGAAAAAATCAATGCACATCTTCAGCCGAAAAAAGATGTGAATGAAAACACATATAAGCTAGGATTGTATATCCGTGATTCTGCGGCAGGGATTGGAACAATGACCTTTTATCATCCGCAGTCCAAAAAGTACGGTGCCCTCGGACATGTAATATCCGATATGGACACGAAAAAGCCGATCGTTGTTGATGATGGACAGATTGTCCGCTCCACGGTCACATCCATTGAAAAAGGCGGAAAAGGTGATCCCGGTGAGAAACTGGCCCGCTTTTCGTCTGACAGGGAAATTATCGGGGACATTCAAAGAAACAGCCCATTTGGCATTTTTGGCGAATTGAATCGGGATATTAAAAATGGGATTTTAGATACTCCACTTCCCATTGCTCTTTCGCATCAGGTGAAAGAAGGGCCGGCGAAGATCCTGACGGTCGTAAACAATGATGAAGTGAATCTTTTTGATATAGAGATTGTCAGCACCATCCCGCAAAAGTTTCCGGCAACAAAAGGCATGGTCATTAAAGTGACAGACCCAGAGCTGTTGGAGAAAACGGGAGGCATTGTCCAGGGAATGAGCGGAAGTCCGATCATCCAGGACAATAAGCTTGTAGGCGCAGTCACACATGTTTTTGTCAATGACCCAACCAGCGGTTATGGCGTCCATATTGAATGGATGCTAAATGAAGCGGGTATTGATATTTACGAAAAACCAAGGGAACAGGCTAGTTAATACCAATGGATATACGGCGGCTTATGCCGCCTTTTTTTTGTAAGGCTCTGTTTAAGCAAAATGTTGTTTTTTAACTCCTGTTAATTGTAGTGGAAGGCGCGTAGACTCCTCCGAAAATGCTAACGCATTTCCCTCGTGCGTGGGCAAATTCGAGGAAGCCCATTCAAAGTCCTGCGGGCCCACCTGGACAGGTGAGACCCCGGTAGAAATGGCCCGAAAAGAAGGGGCCATTTTACCCCGCAGAAGTAAAGTGACGAGGATGCTCAGCGCCAGCCCCAAGAAGAATTCGCTCATGAAAAAGCCGGCAGTTGGGCTTTTTCATAATTCTTCAGCGGAAAGCGGAGCGCCTGGAACGAAAATTAACAGCCATGTTTAACAGATCCTTGTATACAAAAATACATAAAATAAGAAAATTCGACATAATCCTTCTTGCTTTTTTGTCAACTATCGAAATCAGTCGAAAAACAAAGGAAAATGAAGCATTAATTAGAAAATATTACTTTTTTAAGAAAAAATTAAAAATAAGAGGAATTTCTGTTGCATTGTCGAATTAGTCATTTAGAATAGAAAATAGAGAAGATAAAATTTGTGAACATAATTGGATTGAGGAGGAACCAAGTAGTGAACAAAATTAAAGTATTTGTCGTGGACGACAACAGAGAATTGGTGGGGCTTCTTGAAGAATACATTTCATCACAGGATGATATGGAAATAATCGGTGTTGCGCATAACGGCCAGGAATGCCTGGAAATGCTTGAAGATACAGATCCTGATGTAATGCTGCTGGATATAATCATGCCTCATCTTGACGGTTTGGCTGTGCTGGAAAAGCTTCGAGACTTGAAAAAAGGCATTATCCCCAATGTCATTATGCTGACGGCATTCGGGCAAGAAGACGTAACCAAAAAAGCTGTTGAACTTGGAGCTTCCTATTTCATCCTAAAACCATTCGATATGGAACATCTTGCTGGCCATATCCGTCAGGTTAGCGGCAAAGCCAAAACGATGCCAAGGAAGCCTGCATCCATTAATTATGGAAGGTCAGCTGCCGAACAAAAACCTAAAAATCTTGACGCAAGCATTACCAGCATCATTCATGAAATTGGCGTGCCTGCACATATTAAAGGCTATATGTACCTGCGTGAAGCTATCTCCATGGTCTATAATGATATTGAACTTCTTGGCTCAATTACGAAAGTCCTCTATCCTGATATCGCCAAGAAATTCAATACGACAGCAAGCCGGGTGGAACGTGCAATCCGACATGCAATTGAAGTAGCATGGAGCAGAGGGAATATCGATTCCATTTCGTCGTTATTTGGCTACACTGTTTCGATGTCGAAGGCAAAGCCAACAAATTCAGAGTTCATCGCGATGGTCGCTGACAAACTGCGCCTGGAGCATAAAGCTTCTTGAAAGAGTTAGAACTGTAATGAGCAATTATTAATTATTTTTTGTAAAAGACATCCCTCTTTGTATCCGTTTACGATATGAGATGGATGTTTTATTTTTTCATCGATTTTGGAAATAGAAAAACGCCTGTACATAGGCGTCCTGGATGTTATTTCTCTTTCTCTTTTTCAAGCTCTGCTAATTTTTGCAAAAGGATATGCTGCGGCATATGCATGATGCGCTCGATTGGCATTCCAAGTTTCTCCGAGAGCTTTAAAGCAGTATCAGCGGAAATTTGCAATGGTCTCATTTTTATTACCTCCAAATAATAATTAAGGTGTGATTGAATATGACTCTTATTTTTGCCCATCGCGGCTATGCGGCTGCATTCCCGGAAAATACGATGAAGGCATTTATTGAAGGAGCTAAAGCCGGGGCTGATGGTATAGAATTGGATGTCCAAATGACAAAGGATGGTGAATTGGTCGTCATTCATGATGAAAAGGTAGATCGGACGACAGATGGAAGCGGCCTGGTTAAAGACTTCAACTTGAAGGATATCCGTAAATTGGATGCAGGCAAGCTTCATAAATCATTATCCAAGAAGGAGCCGATTCCTTTGCTCAAAGAAGTGCTGGAATGGCTAACGGAAAATAAGCTTATTTGCAATATAGAATTAAAAAACAGCATCATTCCATACGAAGGAATGGAGTCAAAAGTCATTGACATGGTAAGGCAGTATAATCTCTCTGATAGGATCATCATTTCTTCTTTCAATCATTATAGCATTGTTTACTGCTACCGGCATGCGCCTGAGATTGAAATAGCGCCTTTGCTGTCAGAAGGGCTTTACATGCCATGGGTATATGCCCATTCAATCAGGGCAAGGGGCTTTCACCCCCACTGGAGGGCAGCTCCAGATGAAATTGTAAAAGCTTCTTTAGAATATGGTATAGAAGTGCGGCCCTATACAGTCAATAAAGATTCTGAACTAGAACGGCTTTTCAAGTGCAATTGCAGTGCAGTTATCACCGATGATCCTGCGAAGGCACTTAGAATAAGGCAAAAAATAAAACAGGCCTGATTATGGCCTGTTTTGCTTTTTATTGCTATCGGGAATGCGGAAAATCGCCTGAACTTTATTTTTTTTGCGGTCGCGGTGCAGGATAAAGCCTGCAATAAACGCAAGGCCGGCGGCAAATAATAGAAAACCTAAAATGAATTGAACAAACAGGTTGGGGATTGGAGACTGCAATATCCCAAAAACCATATCGCGCATAAGCTTTACACCGTAAGCCGAGACCACTCCAGGTATCACCATAATAATTAATGCAATAATCCTCGACATAATGGAAATCCCTTCGTTAAAAAATTCTTCTTCATTCTGAGTATAATAAAGTGATCCTTATTCCGCAATCCTCAGGATTATAATAAAAAGCGCAACCAGCCAGAAAGGGTCTATTGATCAAATGTAAGTTAATACGGAAGAAAAAGAATGAAATTTGTCATTGGCAACAAAAACATTTACAATTATTTGTGAAGAAAATTGCAGACTTTGTTTGCATTATATGAAATATTTTTCCTGATCCGTGGGGGACTTTATGCAAAAGATAATGATTGTAGGGGCAGGGAAAGGCGGCACCGCCCTGCTGAATATTTTTAAGCAAACTGCTAACGTGGTTGCGGTTGTAGATATTAATCCAGAGGCTCCCGGCCTGGCTGTGGCTAAAAAAGCTGGAATACAGACAGGTGAAGATTGGCGGGAATTCTTATCAGAAGACCTGGACATCATCATTGAAGTGACGGGGCTTGACCAGGTTTTTCGGGACCTGAGAGATGCGCGTGGCAAGAACACTGTCCTGATTCCAGGCAGCGTTGCTTTTCTTCTGGCTACATTGCTTGAGGAAAAGGAAGAATTGATCAAGACTCTCAGAAAGGTCACGTATGAACATGATTTGATCTTTAACTCCACCGATGATGGCATGGTGGTCATCAATACTGATGGAATCATAACTCTTTTTAACAAAAGTGCAGAAAAAATAATTGGAATATCCAGAAAATTGGCTGAAGGGAAGCATGTTCTTGATGTCATTCCCACGAGCAAGCTGCCGAGGATTCTAAATTCAAGAAAAGTTGAAATGAATCAGGAACTCGTCCTGGAAAATGGTTCGAAAATCATCACTACCCGCATTCCGATGGTCGATGAGAACGAGCAATTAATCGGTGCCTTCTCTGTTTTCAAAGATATTACGGATGTTGTTAACCTGGCAGAAGAAATCACGAATCTGAAAGAAATCCAGACAATGCTTCAGGCGATCATCAATTCAAGTGATGAAGCTATTTCAGTCGTTGATGAAGATGGCCGTGGAATAATGATTAACCCTGCGTATACCCGAATTACTGGCCTTAGTGAGGAGCAGGTCATTGGCCAGCCGGCTACTGCAGACATTTCCGAAGGGGAAAGCATGCACATGAAAGTCCTTAAAACTAGAAGGGCGGTCCGGGGTACGGCCATGCGGGTAGGGTCGAATAAAAAGGAAGTTGTTGTAAATGTAGCTCCAATCATAGTGGATGGGATCCTGAAGGGGAGCGTCGGTGTCATTCATGATATGTCTGAAATCCAGAATCTCAACCGGGAATTGAATCGGGCAAGGCAAATCATCAGGACGCTGGAGGCCAAGTATGCATTTGAAGATATCATTGGCCAATCTGAAGAGATGATGATCCCGATTGAACAGGCGAAACTAGGGGCAAAAACGCCAGCGACTGTACTGCTTCGCGGAGAATCTGGAACTGGCAAAGAGCTGTTCGCCCATGCGATACATAATGCAAGTGACCGCAAGTTTAACAAATTCATCAGGGTTAATTGTGCGGCTATTTCCGAGTCCCTGCTTGAGAGCGAGCTTTTTGGCTACGAAGAAGGCGCGTTTTCCGGGGCGAAAAGGGGAGGGAAGCGAGGGTTTTTTGAAGAGGCGAACAATGGAAGCATCTTCCTTGATGAGATTGGCGAGCTTCCTGCGAATACACAGGCGAAGCTGCTGAGGGTGCTTCAGGAAAGGGAAATTGTCAGGGTCGGTGGCACAAAGCCTATTCCAATCAATGTCAGGGTCATTGCCGCAACGAATATGAACCTGGAAAAAGCAATTGCAAACGGCAGTTTTAGAGAAGATTTATATTACCGATTGAATAGGATGCCTATTCATATCCCGCCTTTGAGACGAAGGAAAGATGATATTCCGCTACTTTGCGAAAGGCTCATCCGCAAAATAAACCAGGATTATGGTAGGAATGTCGAAGGCGTATCAGAAAAGGCGATGAGGAAACTGATGGAGTATGACTGGCCTGGCAACGTGAGGGAACTGGAAAATGTCCTGGGCAGAGCAATGATTTTCTTGAATTATAGTGAAACGATCATTGAGGTTTATCATTTGCCTGATCTGCAAGGAGGACAAGCAAGAGTGAATCAGGTTATTGAGCAAAAGTTAAGTGATGGGACCCTTGCGGAACAAATTGAGGTATATGAAGCCCAAATTATTAAAGATACTTTGGTTTCTGCTAAAGGAAATAAGACGCTTGCTGCCCGTTCGCTCGGGGTATCAGTCAGAAATTTGTATTATAAGCTTGAAAAATATAATATTGAAACAGATAGCATGCAATAATTTGCACGGTGTGCAATAATTTGCAGAATGTTTTTAGAGAAAAATAAAGCGTTTTCAATACTTTTTAAGTTGGCACGGTTCTTGCATATATAAAAGATGGGTGATGCGCATCGAAAAGAAAGGGTTGAGGCAATAGATGAAATTAGACTCACTTATCAGCAGGGCATCCCAAAATAAAAGGAAAACTGTTGCAGTGGCTGCAGCCGAGGATACAGAAGTTTTAGAAGCAATCGCCGAAGCGGCGAGACTGAACCTGGCTGATTTCCTTCTATTTGGAAACAAAGAAGAGATAGAAGGGATAATAGCCTCTCAGCATTCCTGGATGGCTGGCTTTGAAGGAATTAAAGTCATTTCTGCTCCAGACAATAATGCTGCTGCCGAAATGGCAGTCAAGTCAGTGAAAGCGAATGAAGCAGATGTACTGATGAAAGGGAATCTTCCTACAGCTGCCATTTTAAAGGCAGTTCTTAATAAGGAATATGGCCTGAGGGCCGGAGCGGTACTTTCCCATGTTGCGGTCTTTGAGGTACCAGGCTACAGCAGGTTCACGATCATCACTGATGCAGCGATGAATATCGCTCCAGATCTTGAGCAAAAGGCTCAAATTGTTAAGAATGCTGTGCAAATTGCTCATTCAATTGGCATTGAAATGCCAAAAGTGGCACCGCTGGCAGCTGTTGAGGTGGTCAATCCTGGTATGCAGGCGACATTGGATGCAGCAGCCTTAACAGCTATGAACAAACGCGGACAGATTTCAGGCTGTATAATAGACGGTCCGCTCGCACTTGATAATGCAGTATCCCATCTTGCGGCAGAACACAAAGGGATTACGAGTGATGTTGCAGGCGAGGCAGACATATTATTGGTTCCTGCCATTGAAGTTGGAAATGTATTATACAAATCATTAATTTATTTTGCCAATGCTAAGGTTGGAGCAGTCATTGCGGGTGCAAAGGCTCCAATCGTGTTGACTTCAAGGGCTGACAGTGCAGAAAGCAAGCTGTATTCACTTGCGCTGGCACTATGCTCTGCTGCTGATTAACCATAATTACATATAACCAGGGGAGGAATTATTAATGGAAATCTTTAAGTATCTTGAACAGTACGATTATGAGCAGGTAGTTTTTTGCCAGGATAAACAATCAGGATTAAAAGCGATCATCGCTATCCATGACACGACACTTGGACCAGCTCTGGGCGGGACTCGTATGTGGACTTACGCTTCTGAAGAAGCAGCGATTGAAGATGCTCTTCGCCTTGCAAAGGGCATGACTTATAAGAATGCTGCAGCAGGCTTGAATCTTGGCGGCGGAAAAACGGTAATCATTGGTGATCCGCGCAAGGATAAGAACGAAGAAATGTTCCGTGCTTTCGGACGTTACATCCAGGGATTAAACGGCAGATACATTACGGCTGAAGACGTTGGGACTACTGTTGCAGATATGGATCTAATCCATGAGGAAACAGATTATGTTACAGGTATTTCTCCAGCTTTCGGATCATCAGGTAACCCATCTCCAGTAACTGCATACGGAGTATACCGGGGTATGAAGGCAGCTGCAAAGGAAGCATTCGGTACAGATTCACTTGAAGGCAAGACAATTGCTGTTCAGGGTGTCGGCAACGTAGCCTACAATCTTTGCAAGCACCTCCATGAGGAAGGCGCACAGCTGATTGTCACTGATATCAATAAAGAAGCAGTCCAGAGAGCGGTAGAAGAATTTGGTGCAAGAGCAGTTGACCCGGATGAAATTTACGGTGTTGAATGTGACATTTATGCACCATGTGCACTTGGTGCTGTCATCAATGATGAAACAATCCCTCAAATCAAAGCTAAGGTAATTGCAGGTGCTGCAAATAACCAGCTGAAAGATACTAAGCATGGGGATATCATCCATGAAATGGGCATTGTATATGCTCCTGACTATGTCATCAATGCTGGCGGTGTTATCAATGTAGCAGATGAGCTATATGGCTATAATGCAGAACGAGCTATGAAGAAGGTTGAAACCATCTACAACAACATTGAAAAAGTTATCGAAATCGCCAGAAGGGATGGCATCCCTACTTACCTGGCTGCTGACCGCATGGCAGAAGAGCGTATAGAAAGAATGCGCAATTCCCGCAGCCAGTTCCTGCAAAACGGCCATCATATTTTGAGCCGCCGTTAATCGGAAATGAAACCGGAGAGCGCTGAATGACAATTCGGCGCCTCTGTTATTTACTTAATGGATACAACAGACGTTTCAACGGATTGCATAAAGTCCGTTTAGCATATTGGAGGTTTAACAGTGCAGCAAACAGAATATCGGATTCTAGTCATCAATCCAGGATCTACATCAACGAAAATTGGAGTCTTTGACAATGAAGTGTCCGTCTTTGAAAAAACAATCCGCCATGATTCTTCTGTCATTAACTCCTATGAGACCATCATCGATCAATATGAATTCAGGAAGAATACGATACTTGAAACGCTTGATACAGAAGGGATCAACATTTCAAAATTGAATGCTGTTTGTGGGCGCGGCGGGCTTTTAAGGCCAATTGAAGGCGGAACTTATGCAGTTAACGATAAAATGCTCGAAGACCTGCGCAATGGTTATTCAGGACAGCATGCTTCAAACCTGGGGGGAATCCTGGCCTATGAAATTGCTTCAGGTTTGAATATACCATCCTTCATTGTCGACCCTGTCGTCGTTGATGAGCTTGATCCATTGGCTCGTGTTTCAGGTTTCTCACTGATCGAAAGAAAAAGTATTTTCCATGCCTTGAACCAGAAGGCCGTGGCCCGCAGGGTTGCAAAAGAGCTGGGGAGAAAATATGAAGATGTGAACCTGATCGTTACACATCTCGGCGGAGGGATCACCGTCGGAGCACATAAAAGGGGCAGAGTAATCGATGTCAATAATGGGCTGCATGGTGATGGACCGTTCAGCCCGGAACGTGCTGGCACTGTACCAGCTGGCGATCTTGTCGAACTATGCTACTCCGGTGACTATTACCGCGAGGAAATTATGAAAAAACTAGTTGGCCAGGGCGGACTTGTTGGATACCTGGGCACGAACGATGCTGTCAAGGTTGAGAAAATGATCAAGCAGGGCAACGCCAGGGCGAAGCTGGTATATGACGCGATGGCCTATCAGGTAGCGAAGGAAATCGGCTCTGCCAGTGCGGTACTTGCAGGCAAGGTCGATGCGATCATCCTGACTGGCGGACTTGCCTATGGCAAGGATTTCGTACATGAGATTTCGGAACGGATCAATTGGATTGCCGATGTAATTGTCGAGCCTGGGGAAAATGAACTGCAGGCCCTTGCAGAGGGCGCACTCCGTATACTTCGGGGTGAGGAAGAGGTCAGGGAATATCCAGGTAAATAAAGATAAAGTGATGAAATTTTTTAAAAGAAGTTAGAGGAGGGAATCACATGGCACAAGAGTATGATTTGGTCATTCTCGGCGGCGGAACCGGGGGATACGTAGCAGCAATCAGAGCTTCACAGCTTGGTTTGAAAACGGCCATCGTTGAAAAAGGCAAACTAGGCGGAACCTGCCTGCACAAAGGCTGTATCCCGAGCAAGGCGCTGCTGAGAAGTGCAGAAGTGTATTCAACGGCGAAGAAAAGTGAAGAATTTGGCGTGACTACTGGGGAAGTAGGAGTGAATTTCGCCAAGGTCCAGGAGCGCAAAGAAAAGATTGTCGGCCAGCTGCATAAAGGTGTCCAACACCTGATGAAGCAGGGGAAAATCGATGTGTATGAAGGGCTTGGAAGAATTCTTGGCCCTTCAATATTCTCACCTATGCCAGGCACCATTTCAGTTGAAATGAATAATGGCGAAGAAAATGAAATGCTGATTCCAAAGAACGTAATCGTCGCGACAGGATCCCGTCCAAGAACTTTACCTGGACTTGAAGCCGACGGACAGTATGTCATGACTTCTGATGAGGCACTAATCATGGAAGAACTGCCAAAATCCATCATTATTGTAGGCGGCGGAGTAATCGGAATCGAATGGGCTTCCATGCTTGCTGATTTTGGATCTGAAGTTACCGTCATTGAATACGCCGACCGTATTGTCCCGACAGAAGATAAAGAGGTTTCAAGGGAAATGCAGCGCGCGATGAAGAAAAAAGGCGTAAAGATCATTACAAGTGCAAAGGTGCTGCCTGAAACACTCCAGAAATCAGACGGAGTAACAATCAATGCAGAACTCAAGGGCGAACAAAAAGAATTCAAGGCCGAAAAAATCCTTGTTTCCGTTGGACGTCAGGCAAATGTTGAAGGCATCGGCCTGGAAAACACTGAAATCCAACTTGAAAAAGGTTTCATCCAAACAAATGAATTTTTCCAGACAAAGGAATCTCATATTTATGCAATCGGGGATGTCATCGGAGGGCTGCAGCTTGCCCATGTAGCGTCACATGAAGGCATCGTGGCTGTTGAGCATATTGCAGGAGAAAATCCGCATCCGATTGATTATACTTTGGTTTCTAAGTGTATCTACAGTTCACCTGAAGCTGCGAGCGTAGGACTGACTGAGGATGAAGCAAAAGAAAAGGGCTTTGAGGTTAAAACCGGCAAGTTCTCCTTCAAGGCAATCGGCAAAGCTTTGGTATACGGAGAATCTGATGGTTTCGTGAAAATAGTAGCGGACAAAAACACGGATGATATCCTTGGCGTCCATATGATCGGTCCTCACGTAACTGATATGATTTCTGAAGCCGGCCTTGCAAAGGTCCTAGATGCAACACCATGGGAAGTGGCCCATACGATCCACCCCCACCCAACACTTTCAGAAGCAATCGGTGAAGCTGCATTAGCAGTGGACGGAAAAGCAATCCATTCCTAAAGTAATCTTTTAAACTCTTTTAGAGAGTATTAAACCGTAATTGGGAGGTATAAACATGGCAGAAAATCGTCACGCTTCACTTGGCTTAAGTGATGAAAAAGTTTTGGAAATGTATGAAACTATGCTTTTGGCCCGACGCCTTGATGAGCGTATGTGGCTGCTGAACCGCGCAGGTAAAATTCCTTTCGTAATTTCCTGCCAGGGGCAGGAAGCAGCACAGGTAGGAGCTGCTTTTGCGCTTGACCGAGAAAAGGATTATGTCCTTCCTTATTACAGAGATATGGGCGTCGTTTTAACCTTTGGCATGACAGCCAGGGATTTGATGCTATCGGGATTCGCGAAGGCAGAAGACCCTAACTCCGGCGGACGGCAGATGCCAGGTCACTTCGGCCAGAAGAAAAACCGCATCGTTACAGGTTCTTCTCCGGTTACAACTCAAGTGCCACATGCTGTCGGCATTGCACTTGCAGGGAAAATGGAGAAGAAAGATCTTGTTACCTTTGTAACTTTTGGAGAAGGATCCTCGAACCAGGGTGATTTCCATGAAGGCGCCAACTTTGCGGGAGTACATAAGCTTCCAGTTATATTCATGGTAGAAAATAATAAATACGCGATTTCCGTCCCTTACGAAAAGCAGGTAGCAGCCGAGAAGGTTTCTGACCGTGCGATCGGCTATGGAATGCCTGGTGTAACGGTAGATGGAAATGACCCGCTCGAAGTCTATAAGGCAGTAAAAGAAGCAGCAGACCGCGGTCGCAGCGGGGAGGGCCCGACTTTGGTTGAAGCGGTGTCCTACCGCCTGACACCACACTCATCAGATGATGATGACAGAAGCTATCGTGCCCCAGACGAAGTCGCGAAGGCAAAGACAAATGACCCAATCATCACATTTGGTGCTTATTTGAAAGAGAATGGAATCCTGAATGATGACAGCGAGAAAGAAATCAATGACAGAATCATGAAATTAGTTAACGAAGCAACAGACTATGCTGAGAACGCACCGTATGCAGAGCCTGAACATGCCTTAAAATACGTGTACGCGGAAGAGTAAGGGGGAGCAAAAATGGCGGTTATTTCTTATATAGATGCGGTAACTTTAGCGATTAAAGAAGAGATGGAAAGAGATCCGAGAGTTTTTGTCCTCGGAGAAGATGTGGGGAAAAAAGGCGGAGTTTTCAAAGCGACTCAAGGCCTTTACGAACAGTTCGGAGAAGATCGCGTCATCGATGCCCCGCTTGCTGAATCGGCAATTGCCGGCGTTGGCATTGGAGCGGCGATGTATGGAATGCGTCCAATTGCAGAAATGCAGTTCGCTGATTTCATCATGCCAGCTGTTAATCAGATCATTTCAGAAGCAGCAAGGATCCGTTATCGTTCAAATAATGACTGGAGCTGTCCAATGGTCATTCGTGCACCATACGGCGGTGGAGTCCATGGTGCCCTGTACCACTCCCAGTCAGTTGAAGCAGTGTTTGCGAACCAGCCTGGTTTGAAAATTGTCATGCCTTCTACTCCTTACGATGTAAAAGGATTGCTGAAGGCTGCAATCAGGGATGAAGACCCAGTTTTATTCTTTGAGCATAAGCGTGCTTATCGCCTGATAAAAGGTGAAGTGCCTGCGGATGACTATGTGCTTCCGATTGGCAAAGCGGATGTTAAGCGTGAAGGCGAAGATATTACAGTCATCACTTATGGCCTGGCAGTACATTTCGCGCTGCAGGCTGCTGAAAGGTTAGCGAAGGATGGAATCTCTGCGCATATCCTTGACTTGCGTACAGTTTATCCTTTGGATAAAGAAGCAATCATTGAAGCTGCCTCAAAAACAGGCAAAGTCCTTCTTGTTACGGAAGATAACAAAGAAGGAAGCATCATGAGCGAAGTTGCTGCAATCATTGCTGAGCACTGCTTGTTTGAGCTGGATGCTCCTATCAAGAGATTGGCTGGGCCGGATGTTCCAGCTATGCCGTATGCGCCTACAATGGAAAAGTATTTTATGATCAACCCTGATAAGGTTGAAAAGGCTATGAGGGAATTAGCCGAATTCTAATAAGATTTTATATTATTGTTTAACTTAAATCGGAGAAGGAGGGTCAACCTTTGGCAATCGAACAAATCAAAATGCCTCAATTAGGTGAGAGTGTTACGGAAGGCACCATTAGTAAATGGCTTGTATCCGTTGGGGATAAAGTGAACAAATATGATCCGCTTGCAGAAGTCATGACGGACAAAGTTAACGCTGAGGTCCCATCTTCCTTTGCGGGAACAATCAAGGAACTAATTGCGAATGAGGGAGATACTTTAGCGGTTGGGGAAATAATTTGCACGATCGAGATAGAAGGCGGAAGTGAAGTACCAGCTGCGTCAGCCAGTCAGCCGGCAGAAGCAAATGCTGCTCCGAATGCTGTTAACCAGGGTTCAGCTTTGAATGAAGGAAGCAAAGGAAGATATTCGCCTGCAGTATTGAAGCTTGCCCAGGAGAATGATATTGACCTAAGTTTGGTACAGGGCAGCGGAGCAGGCGGCAGGATCACGCGCAAAGACCTTCTGAAAATCATTGAGTCTGGCAACATTCCAAAAGCAAATCCTGCAGCCCAGCAGGAAGCACCTAAGGAAACTTCTTCATCGGCACAGGCTGTACCAGCAGCTGCACAGACTGTTCAACAGACACAGCCGGCAGCGGCTCCAAGCACACCTGCACCAGCTGTCCCGGTTACAGCTGGCGACATCGAAATTCCTGTCACAGGCGTCCGCAAAGCAATTGCAGCGAACATGCTCCGCAGCAAGCATGAAGCACCGCATGCCTGGACTATGGTTGAAGTGGATGTTACAAACCTTGTAGAATACCGAAATAATATCAAGGATGATTTCAAGAAGAAAGAAGGCTTTAACTTAACCTTCTTCGCCTTCTTTGTTAAAGCAGTATCCCAGGCGCTTAAAGAATACCCGCAAATCAATTCTATGTGGGCTGGCGATAAAATCATCCAGAAGAAAGATATTAATATCTCGATTGCTGTAGCGACAGATGATGCATTATTTGTACCTGTCATCAAAAACTCAGACGAAAAAACAATCAAAGGTATTGCCCGTGAAATCACCGAAATGGCACAAAAGGTCCGTGCAGGGAAGCTGCGTTCAGAGGATATGCAGGGCGGAACCTTCACTGTAAATAACACTGGTTCATTCGGTTCTGTCCAGTCTATGGGCATCATCAATTACCCGCAGGCAGCAATCCTGCAGGTAGAATCCATCGTGAAGCGCCCAGTTGTGATGAACAACGGAATGATTGCAGTAAGAGATATGGTGAACTTATGTCTGTCTCTTGACCATCGAGTGCTTGATGGCCTTGTTTGCGGCCGATTCCTGAAGAGGGTGAAAGAAATCCTCGAAAACACATCTAAAGAAAATACTTCTATATATTAAAACCTATATAAGGATGCCTGAATTCAGGCTTCCACCTTACAAAAAGCCGCTGCCAATTGGGAGCGGCTTTTTACTGATAGATATCATGGAGGAAGTCAACTTGAAGATCCTTTCAATCAATGAAATACCAAAGGAAATGGTTAGTGATTTCTATTCTCGTCACATTGCACCCATTTAAAAATGGTGACAACAAATATTGAAATGATTTTAAAAAAACAGGAGTTTTAACAAAAGGATGTTTTAGCAGAGATCGTTGCTTTTTACAAATATTGAATCATGATCCTGTTGATTGTAGTGGAAGGCGCGCAGACTCCTTCGGGATAAAGCGGGCAGGTGAGACCCCGTAAGAAATGGTCCGAAAAGAAGGGACCATTTTTCCCCGCAGGAGCGAAGCGACGAGGAGGCTCACCGCACGCCCCGAGGAAAGCGAAGCGCCTGGAACGAAAATCAACAGTCTTTTATTACAAAACTCTATTTAAAGCAATTTATGGTTCCCTTTTAAAAAAAGGGAGACTTATTACAATATATATTCAATAGCAACAAAGTTATAGAAAGCAGCCTAACAAAAAGCACTTCATTGCTAGAAAACCTTCCTTATACTAAAATAAAGAAGAGAATGAAAATTGAAATTTTATTAAATTTTATTTATAAAGGGGGGAAGGCTGTCTAATCAAATGGACAGTAAATTATGGCGATTGAAAATATGAAGGCAATCGAATTTACACAGGCTTCATTGGAAGATTGGCAGAAAAAAGCATCAGCATCACTAAAGGGGAAACCAATACAATCTCTTTATACAAGTACATATGAAAATATCACCCTCAAACCGCTTTATACGCAAGAAGATCTAGCGGGAGAGCCTGTGAGCAGTTATCCAGGATTTGAGGATTTCAGAAGAGGGATTAATTTATTTGGATATCAGTCGAACCCCTGGCATATTGCAAATAAATTATCTTTTGAAACTCTTGAACAGCTTCAGGATAAACTGGATTCTGCTCTCGAAAAAGGCCAGACAGCAATTGCTTTTGATGTTAAGCCATGCTTGTTTGCTGAAAATGAGAAACTGATTTCGTTCCTTTCAGGTTATAAAGGCAATTATCCATTCGCTATAAATGCAGGCAGCCTTCAGGCTCCAATGCTTGCTGCTTTGACGCTGGCTAAACAGACACCGGGAACGAATGATGGCGTGCAGGGCTTCGTGGCTGCTGATCCAATTGCTGATGCCAGTCTTGCAGGCGGCCTTCCAAAGGAAGAGAACATCTTTTTTGAGGAATGGTCAGGAATGCTTAAGGAAGTGGCGGAAGAACTCCCAGAGCTGAAAACAGTGCTGATCAATGCTGCTCCTTATCAAAATGCCGGTGCCAATGCTGTACAGGAATTGGCAATCTCCATGGCAACTGGTGTCTATTATGTCCAGTCATTGTTGGAAAGTGGATGGAACCTGAAGAAAGCGCTGTCAAAAATGATATTCCATTTTTCGGTTGGCGCTAATTTCTTTATGGAAATCGGGAAGCTGCGAGCAGCCCGTTTATTATGGAATAAGATTTTGGAAGCCTATGGTGCCGAGGTTGAGGATCGTAAAATGCTGCAGTCAGCAGAAACCTCAAAATATACTAAGACTATTTTTGATCCGTATGTAAATATGCTTCGTTCCGGTAACGAAGCCTTTGCGGCCGTACTTGGCGGGGTGCAGTATCTTCATTCGGATGGCTTTGATATCGCATTGGGTAATGGAGATGTTTTTTCAGAAAGGATTGCCAGAAACACACAACTCATACTGAAGTCTGAAGCCCATTTGGAAAAGACAGCAGACCCGGCGGGAGGTTCATGGTATATAGAGTCACTAACAAACCAACTCGCCGAGAAGGCCTGGGAGCTATTCCTTGAAATTGACAGCAGGGGCGGTGTCTATGAAACAATTAGGTCCGGATGGCTGCAGGAGGAAATAGCCAGAACTTCGGAGCGAAGGGAACAGGATCTCTTTAACCGAAAAACCAGCTTGATTGGTACGAATGTTTATGCAAATCTAACAGAGCATTACAGCGAACCGGAAACGGGTCAAGCAGGTTTTGCTTATTTAGATAAGAGCCTTATTGAGCTGAAAAGCATACTTTCAGCCAGCGAACCGGCATCATCATTCATTGAAGAAAGGAATCCTTTAAACAGCTTCCCTCCTTTAAGACCTGGCAGGCTTGCAGAACCTTATGAAAAATTAAGATTCCAATCAGCAAAGCTTGCAAAGGGCAGCGCATCAGAGCCATCAATAGGGCTGATTTGCCTTGGAGAACTTAAGAAGCATAAGGCAAGAGCGGACTTTATCGCAGGGCTCCTTTCCGCAGGCGGAATCCATTCAGTCAGAAGCAATGAAGTTAATGATTTAGAGGCTGCGCTTGAGTTTATCAATTCACAGAAAGCAAATCAGTTTGTGATTTGCGGTGATGGTACAGATTATAATGCCTACGGTCCAGAATTTGTACAGCGAATTAAGAAACAGCACCAAGAAGCAGTGCTTTATTTGGCAGGATTGCCTGATGGCGAGAAGGAAGAATGGAAAACTGCAGGTATAGAAGATTTTATTCATATTCGATCTAATGTCTATCAGCTTTTGACAGGGCTGCTGGATGAAATGGAGGTGAAATCAGATGCAAAAGCCTGATTTTACGAAAGTTCGCCTGTTTGAAGGACCTCAGCAGGAAAAAGCTGATATCGAGAGGGAAATCAGCTCGTCAATAGAAGACCTTTTATTTGAAACCAACGAGCAGATCAAGATAAAGCCGCTTTATACAAAAGCCGATCTTGCATCTGCAGAACATTTGGATGGAAAGCCTGGGCTGCCCCCTTTCACTAGAGGACCTTATCCGGCAATGTATGTGAACAGGCCTTGGACTGTCCGCCAGTATGCGGGCTTTTCAACTGCAGAAGAAAGCAATGCATTTTACAGACGAAATTTGGCGATGGGCCAAAAGGGATTATCAGTGGCCTTCGATCTCGCGACTCACCGCGGCTACGATTCCGACCATCCGCGTGTCGTTGGAGACGTCGGAAAAGCTGGTGTTGCAATCGACTCAATCCTGGATATGAAAATCCTGTTTGATGGGATTCCGCTTGATCAAATGTCAGTATCCATGACAATGAATGGAGCGGTGCTGCCGATTATGGCATTTTATATCGTCACGGCAGAAGAACAGGGTGTTACACAGGATCAGCTATCCGGAACGATCCAGAACGATATCCTGAAAGAGTATATGGTGAGAAACACTTATATTTACCCTCCTGAAATGTCGATGAAGATCATTGCCGATATTTTTGAATACACATCGAAATATATGCCAAAGTTCAATTCCATCAGCATATCAGGCTATCATATGCAAGAGGCAGGAGCGCCGGCGGATATTGAGCTTGCATATACGCTCGCTGATGGACTGGAATATGTCAGGACCGGACTTAAGGCTGGGATTGACATAGACGCATTCGCTCCAAGGCTAAGCTTTTTCTGGGCCATTGGCATGAACTATTTCATGGAAGTGGCCAAAATGAGGGCAGCCCGGTTTATCTGGGCAAAAATGATGAAAACCTTCAATCCTGAAAATGAGAAATCGATGGCGTTAAGGACCCATTCACAAACATCCGGGTGGAGCCTGACCGAACAAGATCCTTTCAACAATGTCATCCGTACTTTAATCGAGGCACATGCAGCAGCAATGGGCCATACACAGTCACTCCATACGAATGCCCTGGATGAAGCCATCGCATTGCCAACTGATTTTTCGGCAAGGATTGCCCGCAACACCCAATTGTATCTGCAGGAAGAAACCGGCATCACAAAGGTGATTGACCCTTGGGCAGGCAGTTACTATGTGGAGAGTCTTACAAACTCGCTGATTGAAAGGGCATGGAAGCATATAGAAGAGATCGAAGGCCTTGGAGGAATGGCAAAAGCTATCGAAACTGGACTTCCAAAAATGCGGATTGAAGAAGCGGCTGCAAGACGGCAGGCACAGATCGATTCTGGAAAAGAAACGATTATCGGAGTGAATAAATACAAGCTCGACAAAGAGGATCCACTTGATATCCTTGATATCGACAACACTGCGGTAAGAGCAAAACAAATTGAAAGGCTTCAGGAGCTAAAAGCAAACCGTGACACAGAAAAAGTGGAGGAAGCACTAAGTGAACTTGCACGGGCAGCTGAAACGGGAAGCGGAAATCTCCTGGAGCTTGCTGTAAAAGCAGCCCGGGTAAGGGCAACTCTTGGTGAAATCTCAGATGCAGTTGAAAAAGCTGCAGGCCGCCACAAAGCAACCATCAGATCCATAAGCGGTGTATATAGCTCGGCTTTTTCAAATGAAGAGGAAATTGCCGACGTGCAGAAAATGACTGAGGAATTCCTTGAGAATGAGGGACGCAGGCCTCGGATCATGATAGCCAAAATGGGACAGGATGGACATGATCGGGGTGCAAAAGTCATTGCCACTGCCTTCGCTGACCTTGGTTTTGATGTTGACATCGGGCCATTGTTCCAGACTCCTGAGGAAACAGCGATTCAGGCTGTTGAAAATGATGTACATGCGATAGGGATCAGCTCACTGGCGGCAGGACATAAAACCCTGCTCCCACAGCTTGTCGATGAGTTGAGGAAGCTTGGCCGTGAAGATATTGTTGTCATTGTAGGCGGAGTCATTCCTGCGCAGGACTATGAATTCTTATATGCAAATGGTGCCAGCGCTATTTTTGGTCCAGGAACAGTCATACCTGTCGCAGCCCAAAAGGTAGTGAGGGCAATTTATGATCGTCTTGGCTATGAGGAAGTGTCAAATTAATGGCAGATGAAAAAAAGCCGGAATGGTTTGATGCTGATAAGCCTGAATCATTTTCCAGCGTTGTAAAACCAGGTATAGAACGAACTGCTCAAGCTGAATCTGTACAGACTAATAAGCCTGGAAGATTTGTCAAAAGAAAAAATTCCCGTCAGATTGATCCAAAGCATCTGGCGGAAGAAATCATGATGGGCAGCAGGACAGCGCTGGCCAAAGGAATTACGTTAATTGAAAGCAATGCAGGGCATGATTTCCAAGCTGCGCAGACCTTGCTGCAAAAGCTGCTCCCTCATACAGGATCATCAATAAGGATAGGGATTACCGGTGTTCCCGGGGCCGGCAAAAGTACTTTCATCGAAAGCTTTGGGACATTCTTATGCAATCTTGGACATAAAGTGGCGGTGCTGGCTGTGGATCCGACCTCAAGTCTGACCGGCGGCAGCATCCTTGGGGATAAAACCCGGATGGAAAACCTTTCGAGGAACCCAAGAGCGTTCATCCGTCCTTCACCATCAGGCGGCAAACTTGGTGGCGTACACCGGAAAACTCGTGAGACAATGCTTGTTTGCGAAGCAGCAGGTTTTGATGTCATTCTGGTGGAAACGGTGGGCGTTGGCCAAAGTGAAGTCATTGTCAGGGATATGGTCGATTTTTTCATGCTCCTTGTCCTTACAGGTGCAGGTGATGAACTGCAAGGGATGAAAAAAGGAATCATGGAGCTTGCTGATGCCGTCATCGTTAACAAAGCTGATGGCAGCAACCAGCAACCCGCACTTAAAACGAAGGAAGAATATAGACGGATCCTTCACTTCCTTCA
Source organism: Mesobacillus sp. (assembly GCF_057785455.1). NCBI lineage: Bacteria > Bacillati > Bacillota > Bacilli > Caryophanales > Bacillaceae > Mesobacillus > Mesobacillus sp. Next base: position 77,545 of record NZ_JBYNSB010000035.1, on the reverse strand, counting down.
GCCTGCGACCAAAGGGTGGAGCACAGCTGCGATGACCAGCTCAGCTTTGCATAGTGAAGGTATTGAAGACATATGGGAGACGATCAATAATTTCCAGCGCCAGACAAAAGAAAGTGCTGTTTTCTTTGACAGAAGGCGCAATCAGACAAAACAATGGCTGAATGACATGATCATCGACCAGCTGCAGATGAACTTTTTTCAGCATCCAACCATAAGAATGCTTCTTCCTAAGGTGGAAAACGAAGTTATCTCAGGTAGCCGGCCAGTTGCCAGTGCGGTGGAAGAATTGTTTGAGGCCTTTTACGATGCAAAAAAATAAGCTGCCCGACTTTTCCGGGCAGCTCTTCTTATAGCTACAGTTTTTTTGCCCTGTTGCTTGTAGACAAAAAAGCGGACAACGGTAAATATGCCGTTGTCCTTCATCTAGGGAGTTTAGGGGTATGGATCTAGCTGTACTCTTACCTTTCCCGCATCTTCAAATAGTTAAACATACTTTGAAAAATTTTTATTAATTGTTATCATGTATACAGGAATCAGTAAATCTCAAACTGAGAGGAGAGAACAAGTTAATGAGCATGGATTTTAACTTTTTTATGAATGATGTGGTTCGCCAGGCGCGCCAGGAAATTGTAGCTTCTGGATATACAGAATTAAAAACTCCCGAAGAGGTAGAACAGGCCTTGACCAAAGAGGGTACTACACTTGTGATGGTAAACTCCGTTTGTGGTTGCGCAGGTGGAATCGCACGCCCAGCAGCAGCTCACTCGCTTCACTACGATAAGCGTCCTGATCAACTTGTCACTGTCTTCGCTGGACAGGATAAAGAAGCAACAGAGAAGGCCAGAAGCTATTTCACTGGTTATCCGCCTTCATCTCCATCCTTTGCGCTTCTGAAGGACGGCAAGCTTTGCAAAATGATCGAACGCCATGAAATCGAGGGCCATGATCCAATGGCAGTCGTCAATAAGCTCCAGAACGCATTTGAAGAATATTGTGAAGAAGTATAATTTTCAAAAAAGAATCCCTGATTAATAGGGATTCTTTTTTTAAAAATTATATTTAAAAATATTATTGCATAAATATTAATATGTGTTAAAATTCATTGTGTTGAATATTTATTATCTTTAGTTCCTGCTTGATAATTTACAAGGTTTCAGATAATAATATATTTATGAATTTTAAAAATAATAAATTTTCTAAAAGTTATAGGGGGAAAGCAAGTGAAAAAGACATTATCTATTTTTATGTTTTCAATTTTAATGATGGGAGTATTGACTGCTTGCGGTACAGCTTCCGACAAAAAAGAAAGTAACGGCAGCAACGGGGAAGAAAAGAAAGTTTTAACAATGGGTACATCTGCTGACTACCCTCCATTCGAATATGTTGAGACAGCAAAAAGTGATGAAATCATTGGCTTTGATGTCGACCTTGCCAACCTGATCGCTGGCGAACTTGGCTATGAAGTCGAAATTAAGGATATGGATTTTAACGGACTTATTGGCGCAATCCAGGCTGATCGTGTGGATTTCGTCATGGCTGGTATGACCCCAACAGAAGAACGTAAAAAGAGCGTTGATTTCTCTGACGTTTACTATACTGCAAAACATATGATAGTTTCAGCAAAGGACAGCAATATCAAATCAGTTGAAGACCTTGAAGGAAAGACGGTAGGCGTACAGCTTGCTTCCATCCAGGAAGGAAAGGCTGAGGAAATTGGCGAAACAGTAAAGATCAAAGTGGAAAAGCGTACAAGAATTCCTGAACTGATCCAGGAAATCAAGGCTGGCCGCATTGATGCCGCTATTATTGAGGATACAGTAGCAGAAGGCTACTTCAAGAATGACAAGGACCTGTCTGGTTTCACTCTTGAAGAGGAAAATGAAGCAGATGCCGGCTCAGCCATCGCCTTCCCTAAGGACAGCGAACTGACTGAGAAGTTCAATAAAGTATTAAAAGAAAAAATGGAAAATGGCGAAGTTGAAAAGCTCGTTATTAAATGGTTTGGCGGAGAAAAGTAATAATGGATAACAGGCGTTCAGAATGCATCAGTCATCTGGGCGCCTTTCTCCTTCATTGAAATAGACAGAGAGGGCTGTTAATACTATGAATCTGGATTTTACCGCCATTGTCCCTTCATTGCCGTACATTCTGAAGGGGATCGGCGTTACACTTAAAATTGTATTAGTTGCAGGGCTTCTGGGCTTTGCGTTTGGTATCATCCTTGCTATATTCAAGATTAGTTCTTCAAAGGCATTAAACTGGTTTGCTGATATCTATACTTCAATTTTCCGGGGAACACCGCTGATTCTGCAGCTAATGATCATTTATTACGGTGCACCGCAGATTATCGGTTTCGAAATTGCCGCTTATACCGCTGCAGTGGTCTCTTTTTCCTTGAATTCAGGGGCTTATATCTCCGAGATTATCCGTGCGGGAATTTTAGCGGTTGATAAGGGACAAAAGGAAGCAGCCATGGCACTAGGTGTTCCAAGCAAAAGAATGATGTGGGATATCATCCTGCCTCAGGCGATGAAAAATATCCTGCCAGCACTAATGAATGAATTCATCACACTTACAAAGGAATCTGCAATTGTAACGGTCATCGCAGTTGACGATATTATGCGCAGATCATATATCGTCGGCGGCGAGCAGTACAGATTTTTCGAGCCGCTGATCATTGCAGGCCTAATCTATTATTTGATGGTCATCTCCTTGACATTCATCGGCAAGGCAGTTGAAAGGAGAATGAGACAAAGTGATTAAAATTAACGGTCTTCATAAATCTTTTGGAAAGCTGGACGTCCTTAAAGGCATTTCTACCACGATTGAAAACGGCGAGGTTGTTGCGATCATTGGTCCATCAGGCTCCGGGAAATCCACTTTCCTGCGCTGTATGAATTTGCTTGAACAGCCAACCAGCGGCCAAATCCTCATCGGAAAAGAGGATATCACGGATAAAAAGACGAACATCAAAAAGGTCCGTGAGAATGTAGGTATGGTATTCCAGCATTTTCATTTGTTCCCGCATATGACAGTTCTCCAGAATGTCACCTATGCTCCGATCAAGGTTAAAGGAATGGCAAAAGAGGAAGCGGAAAAGCATGGTTATGCCCTTTTGGAAAAAGTAGGCCTTTCTGAGAAGGCTAATGAGTATCCAAACAGGCTGTCAGGCGGACAAAAGCAGCGTGTTGCGATTGCACGCGCATTGGCGATGAATCCTGAGGTGATGCTATTTGATGAGCCAACTTCCGCACTTGATCCTGAAATGGTCAAAGAGGTACTGGAGGTTATGAAATCTCTGGCGCATACCGGGATGACAATGGCGATTGTAACGCATGAAATGGGATTTGCCCGCGAGGTTGCCGACAGGGTGCTTTTCCTTGACGGAGGAGTACTAGTAGAGGATGCGCCGCCAGCTGAGTTTTTCAGCAGCCCTAAGAGTGTCAGAGCAAAAGAGTTTCTCGAAAAAATGCTCTGATAAAGGAGTATCCTTTTGTAATGGATTGCCTTTCTGATAAACTATTTGATGACCATATCAAAGTGATATGGTCATCTTTATATTTTTCGGCAAGGCTAACGTATAATGTAAGTCGACAGCTGGCCAGACGGCAATCGCGTTTGATAGGGGTTATGTTAATGAAATTCAGAATTGGTTACAGGACCATAAAAACTGCACTGGGTACTGCTTTATCTATCCTGATTGCCCAGTACCTGGGCTTTGGAAACTTTGTGTCTGCTGGAATATTGACGATTCTTTGTATTCAGGTCACGAAGAAAAGGTCGCTTCAAGCTTCATGGCACCGATTTCTCGCTTGTCTGATCGCGATGGTCTTTTCGTCAATATTTTTTGAAGGTATTATGTACCACCCAATCGTCATCGGCCTGCTGCTCCTCTTTTTCATTCCTACGGTCGTCATGGCAGGAGCAAAGGAAGGTGTGGTTTCGAGCAGTGTCATCATCATGCATATTTATTCGGCTGGTAAGGTTACGGCTGATCTGCTCCTTAATGAGCTCGGAATTATTACGATCGGAATCGGAGTCGCCTTGATCATGAATTTATATATGCCAAGCGTCGACTATAAACTGGAAGAATACCAGCGTGAGATTGAAGCCCATTTCAAAAAAATCTTCAGTGAGATCGCCAAATATTTAAAGACCAATGATTTCAGCTGGGACGGACGTGAGCTGACCGAAACCGGGAGACTGATTGAAAAAGCGAAAGCCCTCGCTATACAGGATGTTGAGAACAATATCTTAAGAGATGAGAATTTATATTATCAATATTTTAAAATCAGGGAAAAGCAATTTGAGATTATTGAGAGGGTTCTCCCGTCCATCACCTCCATTCCGCGGCAGGTAGAGCAGGGAACGATGGTTGCGGAATTTGTTGAGGCATTATCTAAGGGGATCCATCCCGGGAATACAGTTTTATTTTATCTTGAGAAATTAATGAGAATGAAGTCGGAATTCGAGAACATGGAGCTTCCAAAAACAAGAGAGGAATTCGAAGCCCGTGCAGCTCTGCTTCATTTTGTCAATGAAATGGAACAATTTCTTCTGCTGAAAAGATCCTTCAAGGGTTTATATACAAATGGAAAAAGGGATGAAAAGGCAGGAGCAGGGGCAAGCTAGACAAAAATAAACATTGGAGGGATAGAAGATGCCAGGGTTTATTTCACTGCTGCTCGCTGCAGCCATTTTTTCGCCGATTTGGCCGCTTGGAGCTAATCCGCTGCCGGGAGACCCCTTTGTCATTGTGAATAAACATTCGAATGAGATTGCTCTCATCAATGAGAATAGGGTTCAGACAGTCGTCAGCGCGGCTACAGGAAAAACGGAGGACTTAACTCCGGAAGGCCTGTTCACAGTCACTGTAAAAGCACCAAATCCTTATTATCGCAAAAAAAACATTCCAGGCGGTGATCCAAATAATCCGCTAGGCAGCAGATGGATCGGTTTTGATGCCGAGAATACAGATGGCAGGACATATGGCATTCATGGAACAAATGACCCGGCAAGTGTAGGCAAAAAAATCTCCCAGGGCTGTGTGAGGCTGCAGAATGAAGCCGTGGAATCCTTGTATGAGTATATTCCCTTAGGCACCAAAATCCTTATTACAACATCTTCAAAAACCTTCGAGGAGCTGGCCAAAGAGCAAGGGGCAATAGCACAGTGAAAAGGACTGTCTATTTGGCAGTCCTTTTGGTTTGCAGACAATCTGTTTTAAGTTTGCCTGTAGCCTTTATTTTTAGCTATTAGGCTTTGGAGTTTTTGAGCCTGGGTGTAGTAATTGTTGAATGTAGATATAATCTCACTTACTGGTGATAAAAGAGTAGTTACTGGAGATAAAATGGTTCTTACCAGTAATAAATCTGATTTTACTGGTGATAAATTTTTTTCTCTTATCTTAAAATCTGGATTTTGAAAAAATCGATATTTCAAGCAAAATAAGAGAAGCTTTTCCGCTCAAATGAGAAAAATTTTTCATTATAGGCACATTTAGCGGCGTTAACCGGAATATCTCCGCTTATTACACCCTCTTGTGCCTTTTTATAAATGCTAGGCGGAATCTCTCTGCTTATTCCGGCTTCATAAGCACCACATGAAAAATGTAACCGGACATCTTCATCCATGGAATCCTGGATGGCTAAAAGCACTCTTCAAAAGACAAAGGCAGCGAGAGGAATCTCGCTGCCTTTGTCTTTGTGACAGTCCTTTTATATTTAATAAGATGAATTTATAGGAAAGTTGACAGACCCATGAGAAGGGTAGAAGCAAGCATAGTGAAAAGCATGATATAAACAACAATTTTCCTTGTATTACGCTTCCTCATTAAATATCCCCCTTACGCTGCATATGCAGTGTTACTCTCTTATTTTACAGCCTCTATTGAAAAACAACAACCCTTTTACACGATTCATATCATTAATCCTAATTGTCATTTTTATGATAGGGTTAAGATAGCTGCTGATTCACAGACCATAATATTATGTCAGTCATTAATCAAGGAATCAACCCTAAAACAGTTATTAAATAAGAAGGATTTGTGACATTTTTATCGAATAGTAAAATGATTAAATATATTCGAATAGTAATTGGAGGGATATCACATGATCAAAAAGGTCGACCATATCGGCATTGCTGTCAAGTCTCTAGAGCAGGCCCTCCCCTTTTATACAGATGTGCTGAAGCTGCCATTGCTTGGGATAGAGGAAGTAGACAGCGAGAAAGTAAAAGTAGCTTTTCTGAAGGCCGGGGAAACAAAGCTGGAACTTTTGGAACCGATTTCAGAAGAGAGTGCCATTGCAAAATTCATTGAAAAGCGCGGGGAAGGAATACACCATGTGGCTTTAGGTGTGGACTCTATACAGGAGCGCATCAATGAAATGAAGGAAAATGGAATTCGAATGATTCAGGACAAACCAAAAAAGGGAGCTGGTGGTGCACTTGTTGCATTCATGCATCCAAAATCCACTGGCAGCATTTTATACGAGCTATGTGAAAAAGATGGGGAGGCTAAGTAAAATGCCTGATATTTATGAAAAAATCAATGAGCTATATGATCGCCGCAGGGAAATCGAGCTGGGCGGCGGAGATGAGAGAATCGAAAAGCAGCATGAAAAAGGCAAGCTGACTGCCCGGGAACGCATCGAACTTCTTGTGGATCCAGGGACATTTGTAGAATTAAATCCCTTCATCCAGCACCGCAGTACTGATTTCGGACTGGAAAATCAGAAGGGACCCGGTGATGGTGTAGTAACTGGTTACGGCAAGGTGAATGGAAGGCCGATTTATTTATTTTCCCAGGATTTCACCGTTTTTGGCGGCGCTCTTGGCGAAATGCATGCGAAAAAGATTGCGAATGTCATGGATCTGGCAGCTAAGAATGGTGCGCCATTTGTCGGGCTGAATGATTCAGGTGGCGCCAGAATCCAGGAGGGTGTCGTCTCCCTCGATGGCTATGGCCACATTTTCTACCGGAACTCCATATATTCAGGTGTAATCCCGCAAATTTCCGTCATCATGGGACCTTGTGCCGGCGGAGCCGTCTACTCTCCAGCCATCACTGACTTTGTGTTCATGGTTGAAAAAACGAGCCAGATGTTCATTACGGGCCCGAAAGTAATTGAAACAGTTACAGGTGAAAAAATTTCCGCAGAGGACCTTGGCGGTGCGATTGTCCACAATACAATCAGCGGGAATGCTCATTTCCATGGCCAGTCAGAGGAGGAAACACTTCAGCAGGTGAGGCTGCTATTAAGCTACCTTCCGCAAAGCTATGAAGAAAAGCCGCCCCGCCTTGAGGCGGATAAGAAGGATGATTATCGTCCAGATCTGACAGATGTAATTCCTTTTGACGCTGTAAGACCCTACGATGTCCGGAAGGTAATTGAGCAGGTCGTTGACACAGAGTCATTCCTCGAAATACAGAAGGATTTTGCGAAGAATATTGTCATTGGTCTTGCCCGAATCAAGGGTGAGGTAGTCGGACTCGTCTGCAACCAGCCTAAGGTAATGGCAGGGGGGCTGGATATCGATTCCTCCGATAAGGCATCCAGGTTCATCAGATTCTGTGATTCTTTCAATATTCCGCTTATCACATTCGAAGACGTTACCGGTTTCTTCCCGGGCATTAAACAGGAGCATGGAGGCATCATCCGCCATGGAGCGAAAATCCTGTATGCCTATTCCGAAGCTACAGTACCAAAGCTTACAGTAATCCTGCGTAAAGCATATGGGGGTGCCTATGTTGCCCTGAACAGCAAGTCAATCGGAGCAGATCTTGTTTTTGCATGGCCGAATGCCGAAATTGCAGTCATGGGTCCACAGGGTGCAGCTAATATCATTTTTGCCAAGGAAATCCAAAACAGTGAGAATCCTGAATTGACAAGGCAGCAGAAAATCGATGAGTATCGTGAAAAATTCGCAAACCCGTACGTAGCTGCCAGCCAGGGAATGGTCGATGATGTCATCGATCCGCGTGACACAAGGATTAAGCTTATCCAGGCACTGGAAATGCTGCGCAACAAGAAAGAAGACAGACCTGGCAAAAAGCATGGCAATATCCCGCTCTAATATTTTGTATTTGCTGTTGGTATTCATTTAACGGTATACTCAAATGGTATATACATAATTGGAGGTCGACTAGGATGATTAATAACGAACGTTTATTGAATGAGTTTTTGGAGCTTGTCCAAATCGATTCTGAAACAAAATATGAAACTGAAATCGCCCGCGTCCTAAAGCAAAAATTCACTGATCTGGGCCTTGAAGTCATTGAGGATGACACGACAGCCCAGACTGGTCATGGTGCAGGGAACCTTATTTGTACTTTGAATGGCACTAAGGAAGGCGTCGATACAATCTATTTTACTTCCCATATGGATACTGTAATTCCAGCGAAAGGTGTTAAGCCATCTATTAAAGACGGCTATGTAGTAACCGATGGAACGACAATCCTGGGAGCTGATGACAAAACAGGTCTTGCCGTTATGCTTGAAACAATCAGGGTATTAAAAGAGCAATCCATTCCGCATGGAACAATTCAATTCATCATCACAGTTGGAGAGGAATCCGGCCTCGTTGGCGCGAAAGCTCTTGATCCTTCCTTGGTAAAAGCGAAATACGGCTATGCTCTTGACAGTGACGGCAAGGTCGGAAACATCATAGTCGCAGCACCAACACAAGCGAAGGTTGCTGCTGTCATTCATGGTAAGACAGCACATGCTGGTGTAGCTCCGGAAAAGGGTGTTTCCGCAATTACGATTGCTGCAAAAGCAGTAGCCAGAATGCCGCTTGGCCGTATCGATGAGGAGACAACAGCTAACATCGGCCGTTTCCAGGGTGGTACACAGACAAATATCGTTTGCGACCGCGTGGAAATCCTTGCCGAAGCACGTTCACTGATTCCTGAGAAGATGGAAGCCCAGGTCAGCAAAATGAAAGAGGCATTCGAATCTGCCGCACAGGAAATGGGCGGCCGTGCCGAAGTGGATGTTCAAGTGATGTACCCAGGCTTTAAGTTTGGCGAAGGCGACCTGGTAGTGGAACTTGCCAGAAAAGCAGCAGCGAAAATCGGCAGAAGCAGCGATCTGCTCCACAGCGGCGGCGGCAGTGATGCTAATGTGATCGCAGGTTTTGGCGTGCCTACTGTGAACCTGGCAGTTGGATACGAAGAAATCCATACTACTAATGAAAGAATGCCAATCGAAGAGCTTGAAAAGCTTGCAGAAATGGTCATTGCTTTGATTGAAGAAGTAGCTGCACAATAATATAAGATTTAGAAGGGCTTCCCGTGCGGAAGCCCTTTTTTAGCTGTTCCGGAATATTGTTTTTAACATCGGAATCTGAAGTTTTTAAGGTTTCTGGCCAGCAGGCTGCTCGTTTCTGTCCTTTCAATAATGGAATAGATTGTTTTCATTAATCGCCGTATCCGCTTTTCTTAACAGCCATTTACCAAATTCTACTTACTCTCACATTCATAAAGTGGTATATTGTTGATATAGAAATAGACAGACAACTTGCAAAAGGTGGGAACTCCATGGGCGACAGTAATAAAACAGTAGTCTTCCAGGCTGGTAATGAGGAATATGCATTTCCGATTCTATATGTCATTTCCATTGAAAAGCTTGATGGCATGACGGCAATACCGCATATGCCTGACTATGTCACAGGAATCACAAAGGTAAGAGGTGACCTGATTCCTGTAATTGACTTGGAAAAGGTGCTCTATGGAAGAGATATCCATGGAGATGAGAAAACAAGGCTGATCGTTCTTCAGACAGCTGAGCTTTCTATGGGGGTATTAGTGAAGGATGCACGGGAAATCCTTGAAATCCCCGAAGAGAATTTAAAGCAGCCTGGGCTGATTGCTTATCAGAAGACAAAGTTTATCACCGGTGTTGCTAATTTTGATAAGCGTATGATCCTGCTGATAGACCCTGAGATTTTGATTCAATCACTGGATGGAATCAAGGAAATCAAAGAATATATGATACAGCAAAAGCACTCAACAAGTATATAAATAAAACAGGGCTGGCCCGCGTTTGGGCCAGCCTGTTTCTATTGCTATCATAGCTTGAAGCTTGAAAAGGACTTTCTGAGGTCTTCAGCCATTTTTGATAATTTACCAGATGATTCAAGGAGCTCCTGCATCGTTGCATTCTGCTCTTCTGTAGTAGCAGCGACCTGCTCAAGGAACTGTGCTGACCGGGATGACGCGATAATGACTTCATTTGCGGAGTGGGCCATGAATTCCATTTTTTCATTTGCATGGAAAACAGCATCGTTTACATGATTCCCTTTCATGCTTACTTCTTCAATCGACTCTGCTATTTCTGTAAAGGTGCTCGCTACTTTTCCAACAAGTTCATTTCCCTTTAAAACAGTTTCCTGGCTTTCATCCATAACGCTGACTGCCTGGTTCGTTTCCTTGCCTGTCTGTTCAAGTATATTGCGGATGCTTTCTGCAGCTCCTGCTGATTGTTCAGCGAGCTTTCGGACCTCCTGTGCGACTACACCAAATCCTTTGCCGTGCTCTCCAGCTCTCGCCGCCTCAATAGCAGCATTAAGTGCCAACAGGTTTGTCTGGTTTGAGATGTCAGTGATAATCTCAATGATTCGATGGATTTCCTGTGAGTTATTCTTAAGAGAATGGATGACATGAGATAATTCATTAACCTTTTCATTAATCTTATCCATTTGCTCGGTGACGCTGAATGCATAATTTTTACCTTGCTCAATTTTTTCTTTTGATATAGTGGTAGTATAAATTGTTTCTTTAAGTGAGCCTGTCACTTCGGCCAATTGTGAAGTAACGTTTTCAACAGCCTCATTTGTGCGCTCTGATATTTTCACCTGTTCATCAGAAGCTGATGCTACCTGCATAATCGATGCAGTGATTTCATTATTTGCCTCAGTAGTTGCTTCTGCATTCAGCCTCAAATTCCTGGACATTTCATTTACCTGGTCCGAAGACTCGAGGATGCTCGAAATGGATGCCTTAAGGTTCCCGGATAACTGGTTCATAGCAACTATAATCTGTCCAACCTCATCCTTGCTTTTTGCTTCAAGTGGCTTGACATTCAGCTCGCCTGCAGCCAGCTTCTTGCAGTATCCAACAACATTTTTCAGGCTTCTGCTAATTCCGCGTGAGACGAAATACATCGCTATTGCTGAAATGATGAATGCAATGATAATAAGGATTAATGTATTCTGGAGCATTGAAGCAATCGATGAGTGTGTCTCCTTCATGATTCTTGCCCTGTCATCAAGGATCAGCATCCTGAATGAATTTAATTTCTCGATATTCATGTCGCGAATCGTTTCCGCCTTGTTAGCAAGGCTTATTTGTGTGAAAATGTCCACCTGCTCGCCATTCGCTTTGAAGTCCGCGACGGTTTTTAAGATTTCCTCTTCCCATACCTTGTCCATATGTTTATCAGTATTGATGATTGCATTATATAGTGTCGTTTCTTCTTCTGTTTTCACGTTTGATTTAAGCTTGTCGGCAGCGTCATTGAATTTGGCTGTTTCATTCTTATACGATTCAAGAAGCTGGGGTTTTGGCTCGGTTATGTAATCAGTGATGATGATGTACTTTTGGCGAAAGGTCGAACCCATATCGCTGATCATGATGGCGTAATCACTTTTTTTCTCGGCCTGGTCAATTGCTCCTGCAAGGTTATTAAGTACAGTTGATAAATAAATGAAGCTGCCAAGGAAAATTGCCATGATAATGATAAAAACGCTTCCATATTTCTTGCCAATGGACCAATGCTGCATAGAAATTCCTCCGTATGATCAATTCATGAATAAAAATAAATTTTGGCTCGTATTGCTGTTCACAGGATTCACTTTTTCATTCTTAACTGTGCTAACGATTGCACAATTAAGCAAATGAGAAACCCTGCAGAGATGCCTGTTATCAGCAAGAAACTAACAATGCAAAATATATTTTTTGTACCTTTTATATCGGCTCCTCTTAAGGTTTTTTTAATATCATCGTTTTTTTCATCACAAAAAGTTCACAGTTTTTTTATCTAGCTGCCAATCTGTGTTTTAAACGGTTTTTTTGTTAAAATAAAGGGAACGTATATTTGGGAAGTGGATGTCATGAAAGAAATGTATCCGAAAAAAGGCAGAGTTATTTTACATGTTGATATGAATAGCTTCTATGCCTCGGTTGAAATGGCGTATGACCCGGAATTAAAGGGGAAGCCTCTCGCAATAGCTGGAAACCCCGAGGAGCGCAGAGGGATTATCGTCACCTGCAGCTACGAAGCCAGAAAATTCGGTGTCAGGACCACTATGCCATTATGGGAAGCTAAAAAACTTTGTCCGGATTTAATCATAAGGAAACCCAACTTTGAAAGATACCGGGCAGCTTCCAGTGCGATGTTCGATTTATTGCGCCAGTATACTGAGCTGGTAGAACCCGTTTCGATCGATGAAGGGTATATGGATATCACTGACTGTCCAGATCTTGGGACACCGCTGCAAATTGCCGAGAGCATCCAAAAAAGGATTCTCGAGCAGCTTGATTTGCCTTGCAGTATTGGGATAGCTCCTAATAAATTCCTTGCCAAAACGGCCTCTGATATGAAAAAGCCTTTGGGGATAACAGTTTTAAGAAAGCGTGATATCCCTCGGGTACTCTGGCCGCTTGAGGTTGGAGAAATGCATGGAGTAGGAAGCAAGACAGCGGACAAACTAAAAAGTATTGGAATTCAAACCATTGGCGGTCTGGCACAGGCAAATGAAATCCAGCTTAAAGGCCTGCTGGGAATCAATGGACTGAGGCTTAAGGATCGCGCGAATGGCCAGGATAACCGGGCCGTAGATCCGGATTCCGTATATGATTTTAAGAGCATTGGAAATTCAACAACATTGCCAAGAGATATCTCCAACCAGCATGAGCTGATGAAGGTTATGGATAGACTTTCCGAGCAGGTAGCGGCAAGGATGAAACGGAAGGAGGCGGTAGCGACAAATATCAGCATCACGATTCGATTTAAGGACAGAAAGACAATCACGAGGAGCCATAAGCTTCAAAACCCTGTTTCCATGAAAGAAGAAATTGCAGCTGCAGCAAAAACACTGTTCCTGAAGCATTGGAATGGTGACCCTGTGCGGCTTTTGGGAATAACGGGGACAGACCTTCTTGAGGCGGACAAAGCCGTTAAACAGCTTGATCTCTTTTCATATGAACAGGAAGCGAAAAAAGAACCGCTGCTAAATACAATGAGCCTTCTTAGAGAGAAATACGGAAAAAGTATAATCGACCTAGCCGGTTCCCAATTGAATAAGCAGCAAAGGGAAACGAAAGGAACAGATACCAGTTTCAATAAAGATTTTTTACAAGAGCAAAGGAAGAAGGATAATGAAGAAAAAGATCAATAGATTTGTGTTTATAAAGGATAGCTTTAGTCAAAATATATAAGGGACCAGACAAGATTATTTTCACCGCACTTCCAATTGTAAAAGATCGATAAGAACCATCGACTATAGGCAGAAGGGAAGCTGATAATATGGCAAAACAGCAAATCGGAGTAATTGGCCTGGCGGTAATGGGTAAGAATCTCGCGATGAATATCGAAAGCCGAGGCTATACCGTTTCCGTATTTAATCGTTCAAGGGAAAAAACCGATGAAATGCTTGCTGAAACAACAGGGAAGAACATCTTTGGCACTTATACAATCGAGGAGTTTGTCCAGTCGTTAGAAACACCGCGTAAAATATTGTTAATGGTCAAGGCTGGAGCTGCGACCGATGCGACGATTGAGCAATTAAAGCCCCATCTTGAAAAGGGAGACATAATTATTGATGGAGGGAATACATATTTTGCCGATACCCAGCGACGCAATAAGGAATTAAGCGAGCTTGGCTTCCACTTCATTGGTACAGGTGTTTCAGGCGGTGAAGAAGGCGCGCTTCATGGACCATCCATCATGCCTGGAGGCCAGAAAGAAGCATACGACTTAGTCGCGCCGATATTCAAAGATATCGCTGCGAAAGTTGGCGATGAAGCCTGCACAACGTATATTGGACCGGACGGGGCAGGACATTATGTAAAAATGGTGCATAACGGCATCGAGTATGGTGATATGCAGCTGATTTCTGAATCCTATTTTATGCTCAAGCACATTCTTGGGCTGAATGCTGAAGAGCTGCACAAGGTGTTTGCCGATTGGAACGAGGGTGAGCTCGACAGCTATCTGATTGAAATTACTGCGGATATTTTTACGAAAAAAGATCAAGAAACAGGGAAACCTCTAGTGGACGTCATTCTTGATACTGCAGGACAGAAAGGAACAGGGAAGTGGACAAGCCAGAGTGCCCTGGACCTCGGTGTGCCGCTGCCAATCATTACGGAATCAGTATTTGCCCGCTTCATCTCGGCAATGAAACAGGAACGTACCGAAGCGAGCAAGGTTCTTACCGGTCCGGCAGCAAAGCAATTTGAGGGTGATCGAGAAGCTTTTATCGAGTCAATCCGCAAAGCATTATACCTAAGCAAAATCTGCTCCTATGCTCAAGGCTTTGCCCAGATGAGGGCAGCATCTGAGGAATACAATTGGGGCCTTAAATATGGCGATATCGCTATGATTTTCCGCGGAGGCTGCATCATCAGAGCCCAATTCCTGCAGAAAATAAAAGAAGCCTATGATCGTGAACCAGAATTGAAAAACCTTCTTCTCGATCCATATTTCAAAGAAATCGCGGAAAGCTACCAGCAATCGCTAAGAGAAATCATATCAGCTGCCGTGCTCAATGGAATTCCGGTTCCATGCTTCTCAGCTGCTCTGTCCTATTTTGACAGCTACAGAACTGAAACCCTGCCTGCAAACCTGATCCAGGCACAGCGTGATTATTTTGGAGCCCATACGTATCAGCGCATCGACAAAGAAGGGGTCTTCCATACTGAATGGATGGAATAAAAATATAAAAGCGTCGCTGTCCCAAAAGATATTATATGGGACAGCGTTTCTTTTTAAAGGGAGACTCGTTGGGTCACATCCCGGATCATTGCAAGAGCTTATAACCCGCCAGCATTGCGGTGAAGATACCCCACTGAAGTTCAATTGCTTGGGTCCCCCCGGCCACGTTTTCCGGCAGAAGCTGGAATATAACGGTATTCAATGTTAAATCATGGGTGAGTAAATACTTTGCCAAATGTTTTAGGCCAGTAAAAGGACATTCGTCTTGGATTGTATCTTCTGTATGTCCTATAGATCCATGGTAAAGGTCATTCGCCTCGGCTTTTCTCTACTGAATGTCCTATAGAACCCGGATAAAGGACATTCGCCTCGGCTTTTTCTGCATGAAAGCCCTATAGAACCCTGATAAAGGGCATTCGCCTCGGCTTTCATCTTGTGAATGTCCCATAGCACCATGCAAAAGTTGTGGTCAAAAAAATGGCATATCTTAATCCTAGTAAAACTTAATGATAACAAAAATGAAACCAAATTCTTCCTTATTCGTAAAGTAAAAAGGAGAGAACCTTATTAAGGGAGATGGGAATTGTGAGCAATAATGGCTGTATTAAGTGTGGGAGTATGGACGCGGGAAAAAAGGAAGTAGCTATGACTGGTACTGGTCTTTCGAAGATGTTTGATATCCAGAACAATCAATTTGTTGTTGTCTATTGCAAGAAATGCGGATACTCTGAGTTTTACAACAAAGAAGCCTCTGCGGCATCAAACATTCTGGATTTGTTTTTTGGCGGATGACAAAAAACTCCCGTCAGCACACGCCGGCGGGAGTTTTTTTATTTTATAGGAAATTATAAAATGATTTTTTTGTGAATAACCAGCTTCAGCGCCTAGCCCCTCGAGACACTTCGGTCCTGCCAATGAAGTCAAAGAACGACTTCACTGTCATGCCCTCCAGTGCTTTTCGGGGCTGAACGAGGCGCTTGCGCTTTTTGTTCTTTAGCAAATACATGATTTAACACTTTTCAACATCAATTTCGGTTACAGGCCACCAGAAGAAGCCGTCGTCTTCCAGAAGTTTGTCCGCTGCATCTGGCCCCATTGTACCTGAGGCATAGTTAGGGAAGCTTTCCTCTTTCGTGTTTTCCCATACAGCTGAAATATTGTCGACAAAGCTCCAGGACAGGGCAACCTCATCCCAGTGTGTAAAGTTAGTTGCATCGCCGCGAAGGGAATCGTACAGAAGTTTCTCATAAGCTTCTGGTGTGTTGATTCCATCAATGCCTTTATTGGCGTAATTCAGCTTTACTGGAGTGGCATCATTGCCCTGGCCTGATTTTTTCGCATTCAGGTGGAGGGTGATGCCTTCTTCAGGCTGGATGTGGATGACCAGCAGGTTAGGATTAACCGTTTTTTCTGGCTGGTAGTACAGATCCATCGGGATGTCCTTGAACTGGATGACAATCTTTGTGGATTTAGCTTTCATTCTCTTGCCGGTACGGATGTAAAATGGCACCCCTGCCCAGCGGAAGTTATCAATCATCAGTTTGCCGGCCACGAATGTTTCTGTGTTGGATTCAGGATCGACCATATCTTCTTGACGGTATCCAGGAACCTCTTTCTCATTCATTTCACCTTTATCGTACTGGCCGCGGACAAAATATTTGTTAACCTCTTCACCTTTAATTGGCCGCAGGGCACGGAATACCCGCACCTTTTCAGAACGGATTTCGTCTGTTGTCAATTTAATTGGCGGCTCCATCGCAAGCAATGAAACCATCTGAAGCATATGGTTTTGCACCATATCGCGCAAGGCACCGCTTTTTTCATAGTAACGTCCGCGCTCTTCCACGCCAAGCGTCTCACTTGAAGTTACCTGGATATTTGAGATGTAGCGGTTGTTCCAGAGCGGTTCAAACATCGCATTGGCGAAACGGATCACTTCGATATTCTGAACCATTTCTTTTCCAAGATAGTGGTCAATACGGTAGATTTCATTTTCTGAAAATGCCGTACGAATCTGCTTATTTAGTACTTTTGCAGAATCGAGGTCATGGCCGAATGGCTTTTCGATCACCAGACGCTTGAAGCCAGACACATCGGTAAGCTTGTCCTTTTTTAAATGCTCCGCAATTGTCCCAAAGAATTCAGGAGCCATCGCAAGGTAGAAAATCCTGTTGCCGTTAAGTCCGTAATGGCTGTCCATTTCTTCGGCAAGCTTTCTTAATGAAGCGTAAGAGCTTGAATCTGTCACATCATGGGAATGATAATAGAACTTTGAAACGAATTCATCGATATTGTCCGCTGATTCGCGATTTTCCAAAACTGATTCTCTTACATTCTTCTGGAATTCCTCATTTGCCAATTCACGTCTTGCAACTCCGATGACCGCGAACTTGTCCAGTTTGCCTTTTTCAAAAAGATTAAAGAGCGAAGGGAAGAGTTTACGGTTTGCCAAATCTCCCGTTGCCCCGAAAATCATGATCAAAGCGGTTGGTTTTTCGGTTTGTGCCACAATATAGGACCTCTCTTTATGTAAATTTAATTCATATGTTTAAAAACACTTTACAAATACAAAAGTTTATCGGTTTACTCGATAATTAGCAACTGTTTGAACTGCTAATAGTTTTCTTCTTACTGAACTGAACTATGCCCATAGTGTGAAATCCGCTGATTCCTTTCTCCTGGCAATTTAAACAAATCCTTATTCTTGTGATATATTGAAAAGAATAAAGTAACTGCAGCCTGTATAATTGCAGGCTTTTTCCTGAAAGGGTGTTTTGAAAATGGATTTATTTTTTTTAGGCACAGGTGCGGGGGTTCCTGCCAAGCTGCGGAATGTCACGTCAATTGCATTAAAACTTCTTGAAGAGCGCGGAACTGTCTGGCTGTTTGACTGCGGAGAGGCAACGCAGCACCAAATTTTACATACGAGCATCAAACCGAGAAGGATTGAAAAAATCTTCATCACCCATCTGCATGGCGATCATATTTACGGACTCCCGGGCTTGCTGTCCAGCCGCTCATTTCAGGGCGGAGAATCCCAGGTAACGGTATATGGTCCAGCAGGGATAAAAGAATACATTGAAGTCTCCTTGAAAATAAGCAAGTCATATTTAAAGTATCCCATTGAAATAATTGAGATTGAAGAAGGAGTCATTTTTGAGGACGGCCAATTTGCAGTAGATGCAAAGCTCCTTGAGCATGGTATTCCGTCATATGGGTATAGAGTTGTTGAAAAGGATCGCCCAGGTACACTCCTGGCAGACAAGCTTGCTGATGCCGGTGTTAAGCCTGGACCAGATTATAGGAAAATCAAAAACGGTGAGGAGGTCACCCTTGAGGATGGGAGGGTGATTGATCCTCACGAATTTGTCGGTCCTCCCCAAAAGGGCCGTATTGTCACAATTTTAGGCGATACAAGAGCCTGTACCAATGCTATGCAGCTAGCAAAGGATGCGGACTTGCTTGTTCATGAGGCCACGTTCTCTGAAGATGAAGAAGCACTTGCCCATGAATACTTTCATGCTACGACCCTGCAGGCAGCGGATACTGCATTAAAGGCTGGAGTCCACAAGCTGTGTCTTACACACATCAGCTCGCGGTATGACCGTAATGATTGGAAGCAGCTTGAGGCTGAAGCACAGAAGGTTTTTCCGAACACGGTCATTTCAGAAGACTTCATGGAAATTGTTATACCTTATAAAAATGATTGAAACAGAGGAGGGTGTGCAATGAAAACAGTTTATCTTGTCAGGCATGCAAGTGCGCACGGCCAGCCGGTAGAAGCTCCGTTAACGGAACAGGGCCGTAAACAGTCTCTTGCCCTGGTCGATTTTTTCAAGCATAAGGAAGTTGACATCATCTATTCAAGCCCATTTAAAAGGGCAATCGATACCATCCGGCCGCTTTCTGAAACAAAGAACTTGAAAATCGTCGAGGATAGCAGGCTAGGTGAAAGGATACTAAGCACAGTCGACTTCGAAGACTGGAGGGATAAGCTGAAGCAAAGCTTCGATGATTTCGATCTTGTTTTTGAGGGCGGTGAACCACAGTCAGCAGGTATGCTCCGGGCAAAAACCATGCTTGAGGATGTTTTAAGCTCAAAGGAAGATCATATTTTACTTGTCAGCCACGGAAACATGACGACTCTGCTCATGAGGTATTTCAATGAAAGCTTTGGATATGATTGCCTGATGGAAATGACGAATCCCGATGTTTTCGAGGTGGTTGTTTCTGATGAAGAAACAATTCTAAAAAGAATTTGGGACGACAGGATCTAGCATTAGGTAAATTTAAGCCAGGAGAAATCCTGGTTTTTTATATTGAGATCTTATTGTCTTTACATTGACAATCAAACATATATTTGAATAAGATATATTCAAATGAACTTTTGAATGTATGAGGTGGAGCCAGGTGAAGGATCAGGATGTATGTCAGGTAAATTGTGTACATGATGAAAAGGTCGAGCGTGTGACAGCAGAGTTAAAAGCACAGAATACCTTTGAGGCAGCAAGGATTTTCAAGGCATTGTCAGATGAAACCCGAATCAAGATCGCCTATGCCCTTTATAAGGAAAAGGAGCTATGTGTCTGTGATGCAGCAGCGATTGTGAATGCATCAACTGCTACAGCATCTCATCATTTACGCCTATTAAAAAATCTTGGACTCGCAAAATACCGCAAAGAAGGAAAGCTAGTCTTTTATTCACTGAGCGATGATCATGTAAAGGGACTGATTCATTTAGCATTTGAACATCAGAAGGAGATGGAGGAAAATGGCTGAAGCAGCGCAAATGGGAGAAAAACATGTTTTCCGTGTACAGGGCTTCACCTGAGCAAGCTGTGCCGGAAAGTTCGAACAGAACGTAAAACACCTGGATGGTGTTTTTGATGCAAAAGTAAATTTTGGGGCGTCAAAGCTGACTGTATATGGCAATACCACCATTGCAGAGCTGGAAAAAGCAGGCGCATTTGAAAATCTCCGACTCTATCCAGATCAGGCAGGGATCCTGCTGGAAAAGAAAAAGCCGTTTTTGCAGGAGAACCTTACTGTTTTGGCCAGTCTGCTGCTGATCATCTCGGCTTACTTTTTCCAATTTATTTATGGGGAAGAAAGTGTTCCTGCTGTACTGGGATTCTTGGGAGCTATTTTAATCGGCGGCTTTTCACTTTTTAAAAGCGGCATTAAGAACCTGCTGAAGCTGGATTTTGATATGAGGGCTTTAATGACTGTTGCCATCATTGGAGCGGCGATCATCGGGGAATGGAGCGAAGGTGCAGTCGTCGTCATCCTGTTTGCCATCAGTGAAGTGCTGGAACGATATTCCATGGATAAAGCGAGAGCTTCGATTCGATCATTGATGGACATAGCTCCTAAGGAAGCGCTAGTCCGCCGCAACGGCAAAGAGTTCCTTGCAGATGTAAATGAGCTAATTATCGGCGACATTATGATTGTCAAACCTGGCGAGAAAATCGCGATGGATGGGGAAGTACTCTCCGGATACTCGGCTGTAAACCAGGCACCTATTACCGGCGAATCTGTGCCGGCAGAGAAAAAGGCTGGCGACGAGGTTTTTGCCGGAACATTGAACGGTGAAGGGCTGATCGAAGTTAAGATCACCAAGCTGGCCGAAGATACTACAATCGCGAAAATCATCCATCTCGTCGAAGAAGCACAGGCAGAAAAAGCTCCGTCACAGGCGTTTGTCGATCGTTTTGCAAAATACTATACGCCACTGATCATCCTTGTCGCATTCCTTGTGGCAATTGTCCCGCCGCTCTTATTGGGAGCTGACTGGAGTGATTGGATTTATCAGGGCCTTGCCGTGCTAGTTGTTGGCTGTCCGTGTGCTCTCGTCATTTCGACCCCGGTCTCCATTGTCACCGCTATCGGGAATGCCGCCAGGAACGGAGTCCTCGTTAAAGGCGGGGTCTATCTTGAGGAGATGGGGATGCTGAAGGCGATCGCCTTTGATAAAACCGGAACATTGACTAAAGGTGTTCCGGCAGTAACAGATTTTAAGGTACTAACTCCACAGGACCCCAATAAGATTCTGGCAGTCTTAGCAGCACTGGAGAACAAGTCGCAGCACCCCCTTGCAGCTTCTATAGTTCGTAAAGCGGAAAGTGAGCGAATTTCGATAGAAGAGATTGCTATAGAAGACTTTTCTTCTGTAACCGGAAAAGGAGTCAAAGGGACAGTTGACGGAGCGGCCTATTTCATAGGCAGCCCTAAATATCTTGATTCAATGCTGATAGGCGGGATCCACCCTGAAACAATGGCAGATATCACACGCCTGCAGAATCAGGGCAAGACTGTCATCGCAGCTGGAACTGCCACGGAGATCATTGCCTTAATAGCTGTAGCAGATGAAGTAAGAGAATCCAGCAGGGAAGTTGTTGCAAGACTGCATGATCTCGGCATTGAGAAAACAATCATGCTGACAGGGGATAACGAGGGGACTGCAAAAACAATTGGCAGCCAGGCAGGGGTATCTGATATTGAAGCAAATCTCATGCCAGATGATAAGCTTGAATTGATCAAGGATCTGCAAAGCAAACATGGCAAAGTGGCAATGATTGGAGATGGCATCAATGATGCTCCTGCCCTCGCAGCCGCTACCGTGGGTGTCGCAATGGGAGGAGCAGGGACGGATACAGCCCTGGAGACTGCCGATATAGCACTGATGGCAGATGATTTGAAGAAGCTGCCATTCACGATCAAACTAAGCCGCAAGACCTTGAATATCATTAAGCAGAACATCGCTTTTGCAATAGGAGTTAAATTGCTCGCGCTGCTCCTTGTCATTCCCGGGTGGCTTACACTATGGATTGCGATCTTTGCGGATATGGGAGCAACCTTGCTCGTAACATTGAATGGCCTTAGGCTGCTTAATGTAAAAGACAAATAGGCATCTATGATCTTCAGCATTGTTAGTGAATACGAATAGCTGGGGGAATAGGGATGAATAATTCATGGAATGCAATCATTTATAAAGTCTGGGCACCACTATATGACCGTTTTTTTAATGCAGGCCCATTCTTGCGGGCGAGGGAAAGGCTCTTTACTGATGTGCCATTCCAGCCAGGTGACAGGATTCTGTTTGTTGGTGCGGGCACAGGTGCTGACATAGAAAGGCTTCCATATGAAAAGCTGAACGTGACAGCAATCGATTTTTCTGAGGATATGCTGAATAAAGCGAGGCAGAAATTCAATGGTTCGGCAATTGAGTTTATGAGAATGGACGCGCAGGAGCTGCAGTTTCCTTCCGAAAGCTTTGATTATGTAGTTGGAAGCTTAATTCTATCAGTCGTACCTGACGCCGGGAGAGCATTTGCGGAAATGGCAAGAGTCTGCCGCAAAAATGGCACTCTCCTGGTTTTTGATAAATTTGCGGAGCCGGGTAAGGGATTATCCATTCCAAAAAAGCTGGCCAGGCAAGTTATAAAATTGCTTGGAACGGACATAGGGGTTTCCTTTGAAACTATTTATCAGCCCCAAAAGTCAGTGTTGGATTTGATATCGGATGAAGGAATGCTGTTCGGCAGCATGTACCGAAGGATTCTTCTAAAAAAGTAAAATAAAAAAACAGCCCGGCCGCTGAATCAAAAATGGCTGGGCTGTTTGTTTTTTTAGCATGAAACTGAAATCTTGAAATAGGGGCATTGCTGCCTGTTTCCTTTTTGAGTTTAAAATAACCAGCCGCGGCTGTATTGCTTTGGCGGTTCAATGCTAGTGCCCAGTTCTTTCGCAGCGGTTCGCGGCCAATATGGGTCACGCAGCAATTCACGGGCAATGAAGATTAAATCCGCGCGATCATTCTGGAGGATCTCTTCCGCCTGGATTCCTGTCGTGATCAGGCCGACTGCACCGGTAGCTATTCCGGCACCATGCTTGATTTTTTCTGCGTATGTAACTTGATATCCAGGATAAGCTTTGATCCGGGCTGGCACGACTGCACCGGAACTTACATCGATCAAGTCAATACCCAGATCCTTAAGCCAGGCTCCAATCGTTACATAATCGTCCGGAGTCAGCCCATTTTCATTGTAATCATTCGCTGAGACCCTTACTAACAACGGTTTATCCCATACGGTCTTAATGGCTTCAGTTACTTCACGCAGGAAGCGGAAGCGTTTTTCTGGACTGCCGCCATATTCGTCTTCGCGTTTATTTGTTAACGGTGATAGGAATTGATTGATTAAATAACCATGTGCGGCATGGATTTCAATTACATCGAAACCGGCACGGTTTGCCCTGTCAGCAGCAAGCCTGAAGGACTCTATTGTTTCGCGTATATCTTCGACAGTCATCGCCTTTGGCTCTTTGTATTTTTCATCAAATGCAAGCGCAGAAGGAGCAATGATTTCCTCTCGCAGCTGGGCTTTCCTGCCTGCATGCGCAAGCTGGATACCTGCTGCCGCCCCATTTTGCTTAATCTGATCAGTCAGCCGTGAGAGCCCCGGGATATGCTCGTCGCTCCAAATGCCCAGATCCTGAGGGGAAATCCGGCCCTGAGGGGTTACGGCAGTTGCTTCCAGGATGATCAATCCGACTTGGCCAACTGCTCTGCTAACGTAATGGGAGATGTGCCAATCTGTTACGATTCCATCCTCCTGTTCACATGAGTACATGCACATCGGTGCCATCACAATTCTGTTTTTAAGGGTAAGGCCCTTTAAGTCATAAGGTGAGAATAATTTTGTTTCCATTCAAAAGCCTCCTTTATTTCGCATACCAAAATATATCTTCAGTATAACAGCGCAAAGGATGGAAGGGAAAAAATGTACTCATTCTCTGTCGTTTTTTCTCAGCTCACTCAGTGAATATTTAGTGCCGCGCCAGATGATGCCGCCACGCCTGAAGGTTAAATAGCTTGCCCGGATGATCGAAAAAATAAAAAGCAGTGCAGTGAAGGGAAGTGCAAAGAAAAGCAATGGAGAGAAACGAGTCATTTTCTTTGTCACCATTGTATATAGAAAAGCCAAAAGAATTAGATTTGCTGCACTGAGGAACATCAAATTTCGATCGCTTGAAAATATCGTAAAGAATGGAACCACCTGGGAAACAAACACGCCGAACACGGAAAACAGCACCATGCTGATCCGGTAATGCAGTCCAGCGAATGTATTCTTTTCCAGACCGGCAAGTGCCTCCTTTAGACTTGGGTACCATTCAACCTCAATTAACTCCAGGGCTGTGACCATTTTTTGCTGCAGCTTTGCAGCTTTTATCCTCATTCCCAGCTGCAGATCGTCATCCGGACGCATTCTGATGGAGGCGTGGCCTCCAATCTTTTCATAGGCAGCCCTTTTGACCAGATTGAAGGCACCAATGCCGATTCCTGTTTTTGACCTTGGATTGTTGGCAAGCCATGGTCTCTTATAATAGGAAAATCCAAATAGGAAAAATGCGACGAATGCTTTCAGCCAAAATGGTTTCGCACTGAGATTAGGAGCAGCAGTCATATGATCAAGGGAGTGTGCTTGAAAGTAACCAATCGCTTTTGAAAAAGCACCTGGCTGATATAGTACATCCGCATCTGTAAACAGGATCAATTCTCCGGATGAATGCATATACCCTTCATACAAGGCATAATTTTTGCCTAGCCATCCTTTTGGCAAAGAATCAATGTGGACGACCTTGATTCTCGAATCCCTCGATTTTAAATCATCCATTATTTTTCCGGTAGCATCCACAGAGCGATCATTAACCAAAATCCATTCGACATTTTCATAGTTTTGTGAAAGCTGGGTTAGCAGGCTGGTGCCTAGATGTTCTTCTTCATTCCGGGCGGCAACGATAACGCTTAATGACGGTCCATTATCCAAACTCTGTGCTTTCTCCAGCGTGTCGAGCTTCCTGAATCCAATTGCGGCATCAATTGTTGCGGCGGCCCAAATGATCAGAGTGATAGAAAGTAAAATGAGTAACATGCAGCATCCATCCCTGGTGTTTTTCTCTATTGTAGAGAATAGCAGGGACAGATTGCAATTCTAGGAGTGCTTGGCAGCAAGCTCGCTGTGCAGCATCTGCCCAAGTTTTTGGGATTGTGCTGTCGCTTCCTTGATGCATGTAATCACGGCTGACTGCACCCCTTGCTGGTCCAGTATATTTATTCCGGCTTCGGTCGTTCCCCCCGGACTGGTTACTTCGAATCTGAGCTGTGCTGGCTCCTTATCCGTTATGGACAACATCTCGGCAGCTCCAAGAAGTGTCTGGATAATCAGCTTTTTCGCTGTTTGTTTTTCCAGCCCGATTTCCGCTGCACTCTGCTCCATTGCTTCAACAAGATAATAAATGTAGGCAGGGCCGCTCCCGGATAGACCTGTCACAGCATCAAGCTGGGATTCTTCCACAATCGCTGTAAGGCCAATAGTATTAAGCAAGTCTTTCACAATTTTCCTTTGGGCTTCAGTAACCATATCATTGAATGCAAGTCCTGTCGCGGATTTGCCGATAGCCGCAGAGGTGTTTGGCATTACCCGTGCTACCGCTAACGACTTTCCTGCTGCCGCTTCGATCGCCTCGATGGAAATCCCTGCGAGGACAGAAATGACTAACATTCCATCTTTTAGGAAGGGTTTTATTTCCTCCAGGGCAGCTGCAGCATCCTTCGGCTTCATCGCTAAAATGACAGTTTCAGCACCGTAAAATAATTCTTCATAATCATATGTTGTACGTACCTTATAACGCTGCTCCAGCAGCTTAAGTCTGTCAGTATCCTGTTTGTTCGTAATCCACATCTGCTCTCCCGGAAGAAGCCCGCTTGCCCCTATTCCGGAAATCATCGCTTCTGCCATTGATCCTGCTCCAACAAAAACAAGCTTCTTCATTAAGATCGCCTCCATGATTTAAAAAATAAAAAGGCCTTTCATCCTTAAAAAGGACGAAAGGCCATGCTTCCGTGGTACCACCTTCATTCACTTTTTCAGCCAGGCCAAAAAAGTGCAGCTCATAATCCGTTAACGCTGGTATGCGTCCAGGTTTGCCTGGCAGCTTGCAAGGTAGGGTTCAACATGAAGAGGGCGGTGGAGCCTTACAGCCGGTGGACTCCACTCTCTTGCGCCATTCCTGTCTACTCGTCTTGCTCAAGTGCTTTCTGCTGTGATTTGAATTTTAATAGTGATTATGCAAGATAGACAGCCTCTGTGTCAATAGGCAATTTATAAGTTTTTGTTTTTTTCTGAAAACGGTAAATGAAAATAATGACATTTGCCTGCTTTAAAGGTAAACTTATTTTTATATTGAAAAAATGCTCCCAAAGCCAGATTCGCAGATTTACATATGAACTGGAAAATAATTAGGTGTAATACCTTATATAAATATAATTTTTGAGGTGAAATAAATGCCGGAATGGAAAGATGGAATTGCCAAGCTGACATTGCCGACTCCATTCCCTGTTGGTGATGTCAATGCTTATTTGATACAAGGAGACCGGCTTACGCTTGTGGATGCTGGTACAAAGACATTGGAAGCATGGGAAGTTTTTAAATCCCAGCTATCAGAGCTTGATCTTACACCAGAGGACATTGAGCAGGTCATCCTGACGCATGATCACCCGGATCATGTTGGTTTGCTCGACTATTTGCCTTCGGAGCTGGAGGTTTACGGCCATCCGCTGAACGAAAGGTGGATTAATAGGACAAAGGAATTTGAGAGGGAACACGCAGATTTTTACACAAAGCTTTTCGTGCAATTTGGGATTCCCGAACACTATTTCTCTCGTTCTCTTAAGGTGATGAAGCATACCCTGTTGTTTTCATGCAGCCGGTCGTTGTCAGGGCCGCTGATGGAGAATGACCATCCACCAGCCCTTCCAGAATGGAGGGTAATTGAAACGCCTGGCCATGCCCAAAGCCATATCGTACTATTGCGCGAACAGGATGGCGTCATGATTGCAGGGGATACAATTCTTGCCGGAATTTCCCCTAATCCATTGCTTGAGCCGCCGCTTCCAGGCACATACGAGCGCCCAAAGCCGCTCGTCCAGTACAATGCTTCGCTAAAAAAGCTGGAGGACTTATCGATAGGACTCGTATACACTGGTCATGGAACGGAGATAACAAGATTTGATCGTCTTGTTAAGAAAAGGCTTGACCGCCAGCATGACCGAGCGATGCAGGTGAGGAAAATGATTGAGGGCAAAGAACTGACTGTTTTTGAAATTTGTACACAGCTGTTCCCAACCATCTATGAACGCGAATTGAACCTGACAATATCTGAAACGGCCGGGCAGCTGGATTACTTGGAATCCCTGGGGGCTGTATCTATTAGGGAAGAAGGTGCATCCTTCTTTTACACAGCAAAATGAGGTGAATGGCAGTGCCATCGTTAACAGGAAAAAATATTATCATTACCGGTGCTTCAGGAGGTATTGGAGCGGAAATTGCACGGCTCTGTGCGGAGCGCGGCGCGAATCTTGTCCTTCTGGCCCGGGGAATCGAGAAATTGGAGCTTTTAAAACAGGAGCTTGAATCCAGACATTCCGTAAAAGTTTTTGTAAATCAATTGGATGTATCGGACACGGAGGCAATCCAGGATGTTTTCACAAAGATACTGAACGAAATCGGACATGTGGATATTTTAATAAATAATGCGGGTTTTGGAATTTTCGACTATGCACATGAGGTGAAAGTCGATGATATCAAATCGATGTTCGACGTGAATGTCGTTGGCCTGATGGCATGCACAGCCATGGTCCTGCCAGGGATGAAGCAGCACAGGAGCGGGCATATCATCAATATCGCGTCGCAGGCTGGCAAAATTGCCACACCAAAATCCAGCGTTTACTCAGCAACCAAGCATGCTGTCCTCGGCTATACGAACAGTCTGCGGATGGAGGTCGCTGATGAAAATATTTATGTGACCTCGGTCAATCCGGGGCCGATTGCCACAAACTTCTTCAATATCGCTGATAAGCAGGGTACATATGTGAAGAACGTTGAACGTTATATGCTCCAGCCCGACTATGTTGCCCGGCAGGTTGTCGGCAGATTGATGACAAGGACAAGGGAAATCAACCTTCCTCGCTGGATGAATGCCGGCAGTGTTTTATTTGCCCTGTTCCCGAGAGCCTTTGAACGCATTGGCAGAAAAGCCTTTAATAAGAAGTAGCAACGATGTAAAACCGCTTAGTCCTGGGCGGTTTTTATTTTTGGAACAATCGCTTGATTTGAGCGAGGGACAAGGGTTTGATTTCAGGAGCAAGCAAGTTTTAATCCTGGATGAATTATTTTTAAAAAAATAAAACTTTTTCCCCGCTTCGATGTCTAATGTGTAGATAAAAGTTAGGAGGAGACACCTTTGGAGCTTGAAGAATTGGTCCTCAGGGCAAAAAAGGGCGATGAGGCAGCCTTTTACGAGCTGATGCAGCTTCATAAAATCCGCCTTTACCGGATTGCCCTGAGTTACTTGCGAAATAGCGAAGATGCGGTTGAAGCATTGCAGGAGGTTACGTACCGTGCTTACCGATCAATCAGGAAAGTGAAGGAACCGCAATTCTTTACTACCTGGCTGACAAGGATCCTGTTAAATTACTGTAATGATGAATTAAAGAAGCGGAGAAGGGTTTTCGTCAGCGATGATCTGATCAGGCTGATGGGGGCGGAGCATCAATCCTGCTGGCTGGAGGTCGAGGAAGTCATTGGCAAGCTTGAACCGAAAACAAGGCAGGTTATTGAATTAAAGTACGTGCATGATTTTAAAATAAAGGAAATTGCCGATATTCTTGAATGCCCGGAAGGCACTGTGAAGACGTGGCTCAACAAAGGGCTGAAGGAGCTCCGCGTTCAGCTGGGAGAGAAGGGGGAGTTGGGCTATGCTTAATGCTGAAGAAGAGAAATTGACGAGGGCACAGGCTGCACTTGAAACTATTGATATCCCTGAAATCCAGCTGGACCAGGCGATATCTTCAGGTATAGCCAAAGGAAAAAGAAAGAAGAAGAAAAATCTGCTGTTCATGAGGGCTCTGGCGTCTGCCGCCATCCTGATTTTTGCTTTTACAGCCATGCTCAGGACTTCGGAGACCTTCGCCTCTTACATCACTTCAATTCCAGGCATGGAGAAAATTGTAGAGCTCGTCAGGTTTGATAAAGGTTTGCAGGCCGCAATTGAAAATGATTTTGCCCAAAAAATCAATGTATCCGATGAGCATGACGGATTAAAAATTACGCTGGATTCCGCTATTGTTGATGAAGAGATGATGGTGCTGTTTTATACCATGGAGTCTTCGGGCAGCCATAAGGACATATCCGTTGACCATTTTGAACTGACCGATGAACATGGGAGGGAACTTGAACTAAGCTCATCCTTCTCTGCCAGTCCCATTGATTTGCAAAAAGAAGGGAAGGCTGTTCAGGAAATGACCTATTATTTCTATGGAAAGGCCGTTCCTGAAAATATGAAACTGAGTTTTCATCTTGCAGAAGGAAGAACTGAAAATGGAGAGCCGCGTACTAAACTGAGCGATACCTGGGTTCTTCCATTCTCGATTGATAAGGAATCCTTCAAGGATAAAAAAGAAATAATCGATGTGAATAAAACAGTGAGCTTTGAAGGCCAAAAGGCAATCATTGAAAAGGTATCCATCTATCCAACAAGGATAGGAGTGACTGTTCATTTCGATGAGGGAAATACTAAGCAAATATTCGCGATTGAAGACCTGCGGCTGGTGGATGAAAGCGGCGAGGAATGGGCTGGCGTTGCTAATGGAATCAGTGCAAGCCATATCAGTGACCATAAACAGGAATTATATCTCCAAAGCAATTTCTTTAAAAAACCGGAAAAGCTTTATTTGAGGTTCAGCTCCATCCGTGCGCTTGATAAAGATCAGCTTGAAGTAATTGTCGATCCAGAGAAAATGGAAATTCTCCAGGCTCCAAAGGATGGGCGGCTGCAGAAAGTGAGCAGGGAAGATGATTACTTGAAATTTACTTTCCAAAAAGATCCTACTATACAGAACATATCTGCTTTTGACCGGGCGGTTGACAAGAATGGAAAAGAAATTGGAGATGGCAGCGTAGCTTCGTTATGGAATGATTCTGAAGGAATAAGTGAAATCATGATTCCTTACTTCAATGAAGGCGCTGCACCAGGCCCTATTTCTCTTGAAATCAGGGATTATCCGGCTCGTATCAAAGGCGAAGCGAATATCAGGCTGAAATAGCCAAAAGGCTGTCCTCTGCATAGGGCAGCCTTTTTATAGCATCAGAAATATATCTCGCTTTGAGAACTGTCTAGCTCCAGCGCCTAGCCAGTTTTCATCCCAGAGAAAGCTTCCTTGAGTATCTTGCGAGAAGCGTTAGCTTTGAGCAGCTCGAGTCGCTTGTCTAGCTGCGGCTCCTAACTCCTCGAGACGCTTCGGTCCTGCCAATGAAGTCAAAGAGCGACTTCACTGTCAGGCCCTCCGACGGACACGATGTTCTAGTGCCGACGTTGCCACAGGACGTGGCGGTCTTAGTCGGCCAGCGCTTGTCGGACTTGCACAGGATGTGCTGACGGCGACGTTGCCACAGGATGTGGCGCAGTTAGTCGCCGTTCCGTTCAGAAGGCGCTTGCGCTTTTCTATGTAGCCAAAAATTCGTAAACCGTGTCATTGATTATGTCATGCAAATCGGCTTCAGGGTCCCCGCTTTTCAGCTCTACAATCTTCTCATATATTTCTTCAAATTCCAGTTCGCTGAACGGCAATGAATCATCATGCCGATACTGCACGAAGCATTTCTGGACCATTTTTCGGATGAGTTTTCTGTCCATACAAAGCACCTCTAATCCTGATTATACTCTCAACTTCGGGGTGAATACAGCCTTCTGTAAAAATGTCCAGTGCTGGCATGACCCACCAAATACACCTTAATTAAGTCATTCCGCCGGAAAATTCCCATTGAAACCGAACGCATATTCGCTTAATATTATGGGTATAATGAAACGGAACAGATGTTCCTGTGAATGGGAAGCACAAAAAAATCACACAGAAAGGAGAGGCACAGAAAATGATTGATTACAGCGAAATGCCCCAAAGCAAAATTCTTTGTGTTGATATGAAAAGCTTCTATGCCAGCTGCTCAGCAGTGATGCTTGGCCTGGATCCTCTAGACTGTTACCTGGCCGTCGTCGGTAATCTTGACCGTCCGGGAAGTGTTGTCCTTGCAGCCTCACCTCGCCTGAAGAAGGAATTTGGCATTAAAACCGGATCGAGGATGTTTGAAATTCCGAAGGATCCGAGAATCATTGTCGTTGATCCCCAAATGTCAACGTACCTGCGAATCTCCACTGAAATCTCCCGTGTATTCAATCGCTATGTCCCTAAGGAAGCGATCCATACCTACAGTGTCGATGAAAGCTTCATAAAAGTAGACGGAGCTTCAAAGCTATGGGGCGATGCGGCCTCAATCGCAAAAAAAATCAAAGATGATATCGAGCGGGAATTCCAGCTCCCCAGCGCGATCGGTATTGGCCCGAATATGCTGATGTCAAAATTATGCCTTGACCTTGAGGCGAAAAAGAAAGGGATTGCGGAGTGGACGTATGAAGATGTCCAAACAAAGCTCTGGAATCTTTCGCCGCTCAGGGAAATGTGGGGAATTGGCCGGCGTGTGGAAAAAACGCTGAACAGCATGGGGATTTTTACAGTCGGACAGCTTGCCCGCTATGATCTCGAAATATTGGAGAAAAAATTCGGCATCATGGGAAATCAGCTTTACTGGCATGCATGGGGAGTTGATTTTTCCGATATTGGTGCCCCGATCATGGAAGGCCAGGTGAGCTTTGGCAAGAGCCAGATTTTGCTCCGGGATTATAAAGAAAAAGAGGAAATCAAGCATGTCATCCTGGAAATGTGCGAGGAAGTGGCACGCCGGGCAAGGAGCCACGGAAGAGCAGGCCGGACAATCAGCTTTGGGCTTGGCTACAGCCAGGATGAATTCGGCGGCGGCTTCCACCGGTCAAGGACAGTCGAGGAGCCTACAAATGTCACCATGGATCTGTACCGTGTCTGCCTGGAGCTATTTGCTGAAAACTATACCGGAAAAACGGTCCGCAGCATTTCGATTGCGCTCGGAAACCTTGTTGTGGACAGTGAATTCCAGCTGAGCTTGTTTGAGAAGAACGGATGGAAGAAGAAGGAGCTTGGCTATGTCATGGACCGGATCCGCAGCCGCTATGGCTCAGCATCGCTGCTCAGGGCCGTTTCTTATA
The DNA here is from genome assembly GCF_057785455.1 of Mesobacillus sp. Taxonomy (NCBI): domain Bacteria; kingdom Bacillati; phylum Bacillota; class Bacilli; order Caryophanales; family Bacillaceae; genus Mesobacillus; species Mesobacillus sp. The sequence continues at coordinate 45,413 of NZ_JBYNSB010000035.1, read as the reverse complement.
CAGCAGCAGGCACAGCAAGGCACCGTGCCGCACTGGTCGGCGGACATAAAGGCTGATGATTTGGCGGAAAAGGAGGAAGGGATCGCATGATTCGTGACCGCGGAAGAATTAAATGGACTTCTATGATGCTTCCTGAACATGTAAAGCTATTGCGGGACTGGGCCAGGGAGGATGAATACGAAAAAGAAAAACAGCTGGATGAACAGCAGCTGGAGCAGCTGAACGACACCATTCTTGAAGCGATGGAATATAACCGTCCAGTGGCCATCACTTATTATCGCCAGCAGAAATATGAACTGGTGGTCGGGAAAATCCATTATTGGAATGAGCTTGGACAGAAGCTCCATATTGTAGATAAGTTCGAGGAAATCCACCGAATCCAGCTTTCAGCCATTGCCGATGTCCGCCACGCGGATGAATGGTGACCAATGCACAAAAAAGAGCAATGGGCACCCATTGCTCTTTTGATCATCTTATTCTGTTTCCTCAGGCTGTGGAGCACGTACGGCCGATTCAAATTTCCCTTTGTGGGATGCATCGCAGAAAGGCATGTTTTTGCTCATGCCGCAGCGGCAGAGCGAAAAAGCCGGTTTTGTTTCATACTTGTTTCCTGCACCATCCAATAATTCTACATCCCCAGTAATTCGTAATGAGCCGTTATCATTCACCTTGATTTGTACTTTTGACATAAAAACACTCCTTCACAAAATTGTCACAATTATCTTTGATACTAAAAGTTAAACAGGAAAATTGCAAGACTATTTTGTCAGGAGAAGGTAAGGGCTCAAAAACGAAAGCTGTAAAAAGATATGGTAAAATAAAAAAAATTGGGAAGGAGTGCAGGCAGTATGAAGATCACAATTACAGAAGCAGCAGCCGGCAAGCTTGAAGAAAAAATTTCAGGGAAACAAGGGTATATAAAGCTGAAATATGATATTGACGGCTGCGGCTGTGCAGTGAACGGAGTAGCCGCCCTCTGGCTTGAAAGCGGGCTGGATGATACTGAAATGGAAATCAGCACAAATGGGCTCAAAATGTATATTGAAAGATCAAAAGAGGTCTTTTTTGCAGAGGAAATGACGATTGACTACAGCAAAACGTCAGGCTGTTACCAGTTAAAGAGCCCAAATGAATATTTGAACCCAAGAATGAGCTTTTTTGACAAAACCGAAAGCATCATTAAAGGGTAATCATTTTACAATATTTTGAAAAAGGGGTTAAATAAGAAAGAGGCCGATATAATACATAAATCATCTGGTGCAATAGATAGGGGGAGAAATATGGGGAAATTAAGGCGTGAAGCCATAATGGCCATCTGTGTGTTTCTGCTGTCTGCGTGCACGTATAAGACTTCGGGAGAAGCCATCCAGAATGATGTTCCTTTCAACATCAAACAAGTCATCCACAAAGAAAAGACTAAGGATGGAGTGCTCATCTTTTACACGACAGAACAAAAGGATGGAGCAGACAAATTTGATGCACTAGCAGTTGCCTATATTGAAGGCAGTGAAAAAGATGGCTGGAAAAACGCAGGGCATAACCACTGGACTTATTATAAAAATGATTTCATGATTTTATATGCAGACGTCTTTCACATCTATAAAGAAGACGGTGAATTGGAAAACAGAATTCCCGTTATATTCGGCAAACTCGTCAATCCGGATATTCAAACAGTTGAAGCCGCCGGGACTGACGGAAAGTTTAAGAAGGTTGACATTATCCAAAAAGGGAATGAACGCTTTTTTTACGCAATCGGCGACTATAAAGAGGTAAGAGCGCTTGGGGCGGATGGAAAAGAGATGGACCGCCAGGGGGAAAAACAGTAAAAAGGTTGGCCCCTCTATGGAGGCCAACCTATTTTATTCGTTAACGGCAGAAACAGAAAGCCCTAATAATCAAGGAATTAGTTCGCTAAGCTCCCATCCTTACCGATAAAGCCATATTCCTCAAGGAATTCGTCAAGCACCTTTTCGTATTCGGTGCGGTTTTGGCTGTAAGATTGGGCATGCAGGCCGTTTTCAGCCATGTACAGCTTTTTCGGGCCTTTTTTTTGCTTGAACAATTCCTCTGTCATGTAGGGAAGGATGAAATCGTCCTTGCGGCTATGAATGAAAAGGATCGGTTTCTTGATATTTTCAATGACAGAGATTGGTGAAACCTCACTCAAGGAATATTTGTCGCGGATTCGGACGAATAGACCGGCAATGGGCACCAGAAGACGTGGCGGCAGCAGTTTGACCTCTGCGGTAATCCGGTAAGCAAGCTGCTTGCTAAAATCAGAAAACGGGCAGTCCGCAATATAAAAATCGGCACCATCTTCAAGTATGCCAGCATAAAGGAGGAGGGTTGCCGCACCCATGGACTCTCCGTGTATGCCAACGATTAATTCTGGTCCCTTTTCTTCTTTAATCCAGTCTACGACAGATTTAAGGTCGAATTTTTCATAATGGCCATAGCTTGTCGTCTTGCCGCCCGATTCCCCGTGGCGCCGATGGTCGTAAATGACCGCATTGAATCCGCGCTCGAGGAAAAGGTTCATGTATTTGACTGAATTGGTTTTGCTCTGGGTCACCCCGTGAGCGATGATGATGTACCGGTTTGTGTCATGTGGCTCCACAAGTACAGCCTTGAGGGTATAGCCGAATGAAGAGGTAATGACCACTTCTCTTTTCGGCAAAGCATCATATTCATCGGGGCGCAGATGGCCGGCTTCTTTTTCCCGGTTGAATATTTCTTCATCATCCTTCTTTTTCAGGAACATCAGTTTATTCGAAATAAATACCCCCAGAGAGGCTAGTACGAGCAAAAATGAAAATAATACACGGAATGCCTTCCTCACACTCAACCCTCCGAATGCCTTTTTTCTTTATTTTACCATTATCAGCATGGATACAAACACTAAAGCTTTTTCGGACTAAGTTAAAAAACTATGGATTGCAGCCCATTGATTAAAAAAAGACCGCAATATCGCGGTCTTGACCAGGACTATTCAATGGAACATTTAATCCTTTTCCTACTGCTGTGAGTTCTGGCCTTTAGTTGGATGGATTGCTTTTTCCAGATCCTCTGCAGCGATTTGCTGCTTGACGGTGTCGGCATTTGGCTTTCCTTGCTGGCTGTAGCCTTTGTCACGTTTTTGGCTCATGAGTGAATCTCCCTTCTTCTAAGTAGCTTCATCTTTAAGATGGTTCGAAGGAAGGGAGGTTATTCATCAACTTAAACACTGACAGAATTCATGCGATAATAGGTGCTTTCAATTGGCCTGGAAATATGAGGCCTGATGATTTCAATCGAGTGCAGCAGTTTATCCAGGTCTACACCAGTATCAATACCCATGCGGTGAAGCATGTACACGACATCTTCAGTGGCCGCATTTCCGGCAGCACCGGGTGCAAACGGGCAGCCGCCCAATCCTCCTGCGGACGTATCAAACCGGGTCACACCAGCCTGAAGTGCAGCGAAAATATTGGCTAGGGCGAGCTTTCTTGTGTCATGGAAGTGGGCGGTCATCAAGACATCAGGGTAGGCAGCCTTGAGCTTCGAAAATAAGGAATATGATTCGTTTGGGGCGGCCATCCCAATTGTATCAGCGACGCTCAATTCATCAGCACCAGCCTGTACAAACTGTCCGCATAAATCTACAGCAGCGTTTTCCTCTATTTTTCCTTCATATGGACAATAAAAAGCAGTTGAGATGCAGGCGCGCACAAAGTAGTCCTTTGATTTTAGCTCTGCGATAAGAGGCAATACCTCTGCCATGCTTTCGTCTGTTGTTTTATTGATATTCTTCTGATTGAAGGTGTTGCTGACACCTACAAAGACAGCGACAGCCTTGCAGTCAGTCATATAAACACGCTCAATGCCCCGCTTGTTTGGCGCAAGGACAATATTTCTGGCGGAGCCGTCAAGACAGCCGGCGACAATTTCGGCAGCATCGCCCATTTGCGGTACCCATTTTGGAGATACGAACGATGTTAGCTCCATTTCCTTAAGTCCGGCATTCTTTAGGGCATGGATAAATTCTTTTTTCACTTCGGTCGGTACGAAGCTTTTTTCATTTTGCAGCCCATCCCTTGGACCGACTTCGATAATCTCGACCTTCTCTGGAAGCTTTAGCATTTGGCGACCCCCTCCTCTTTAGTTAATTACATTTTAAATAGAAAATTTTTAAAAATGCAAGAATAACAAAAATTTTGATAAAATAAAAGGGATTTCAGCAAATCAATAGAAGTTAATACCTGTGAAACGAGAGAAAGGGTGAGCAGTTTGGGTAAAACCGAAGCAGTGATCGTATCGGCGGTAAGGACCGCGATCGGAAGTTTTAATGGCAGTTTAAAAAACATTTCGGCACCGGAGCTAGGCGCAGCCGTCATCAAAGATGCGCTTAAACAGGCAGGCGTCCTGCCGGATCAGGTTGATGAGGTAATCATGGGGAATGTCCTGCAGGCAGGTCTTGGCCAGAACCCGGCTAGACAGGCGGCAATTAAAGCGGGCCTTCCTGAAAGCGCTTCCTCATTGACGATAAATAAAGTGTGCGGTTCTGGTTTGAAGGCAGTTCATCTGGCAGCCCAGGCGATAATCGCCGGGGATGCGGAGATCGTTGTTGCGGGGGGCATGGAAAATATGAGCCAGGCACCATATCTTCTGAAAAATGCCCGGGACGGTTTTAAAATGGGTGACCAGAAACTCGTCGACAGCATGATTTCGGACGGCCTGTGGTGTGCATTCAATGATTACCATATGGGCGTGACTGCTGAAAACCTATGTTCAAAATATGAAATCGGCCGGGCAGAGCAGGATGAATTTGCGGCTGCCAGCCAGGAAAAGGCCGCTAAGGCAATTGAAGAGGGCAAATTCAAGGATGAGATTGTACCGATCCACATCCCTCAGCGAAAAGGGGATCCGATTGTATTTGATACAGATGAATATCCTAAAAAGGGAACAACTGCCGAAAAGCTTGGCGGGCTGCGTCCCGCTTTTAAAAAGGATGGCAGTGTAACGGCAGGCAATGCTTCAGGAATAAATGACGGAGCAGCAGCACTTGTCGTCATGAGCAGGGAGAAGGCAGATGCATTGGGCCTTAAACCGCTGGTGGTCATCAAGGCAAATGCAAGTGCGGGAGTAGATCCGAGCATAATGGGAATCGGCCCGGTTACTGCTGTCAAGAAAGCATTGGATAAAGCGGGCATGGCATTGGAGCAGATGGAACTGATTGAAGCGAATGAAGCATTCGCAGCACAATCATTGGCTGTTGACCGCGAGCTTAATTTTAACAAGGACATCTTGAACGTCAACGGTGGCGCAATCGCGCTTGGACATCCGATTGGAGCAAGCGGTGCAAGGATTCTCGTTACGCTGATTCATGAAATGAAGCGAAGGAATGCGAAAACTGGCCTTGCTACTCTTTGCATTGGCGGTGGACAGGGCGTAGCTACTGTAGTAGAGATGGCGTAAGTACTTATGTGTTACTAATCTATTAACAATTAGGCGTTGATTTTAAATCCTGTTGATTGTAATTTTTCAGAGGAAAGCGAAGCGCCTGGAACGAAAATCAACAGTCTGATTTAACAGTGACAACAATAAAAAAATCCAGTACAACAGTTTGCGAGCTGACTCAAAACCAGTTGACTGGCTGTATTCAAAGGAGGAGCAACGAATGAAAAGAATTTGTACATCCTTTCAGGAAGCTGTAGCGGATATCCATGATGGCGCAACCTTGATGGTTGGCGGGTTTGGACTATGCGGTATTCCGGAAAACGCGATTCTTGCCCTGGTGGAAAAAGGGGTGAAGGACCTGACAGTGATTTCTAATAACTGTGGCGTTGATGATTGGGGTCTTGGTTTGCTGCTGAAAAACAAGCAGATTAAAAAGATGGTAGGCTCCTATGTTGGAGAGAACAAAGAGTTTGAAAGACAAGTATTGTCAGGGGAAATCGAGGTGGAGCTGATTCCTCAAGGGACGCTTGCTGAAAAAATCAGGGCAGGCGGCGCAGGAATCCCGGCATTCTATACACCGGCTGGCGTGGGTACGCCAATCGCTGAAGGAAAAGAAACACGCATGTTCAATGGAAAAGAATATCTTCTCGAGGAAGCCTTGATTGCGGATTTCAGCATTGTCCGTGCATGGAAGGGCGATAAAATGGGTAACCTCGTCTATCATAAAACAGCACGGAACTTTAATCCAATGATCGCTGCAGCTGGCAAGGTCACTATTGCCGAGGTAGAAAACATGTATGAGATTGGAGAGTTAGATCCAAACAGCATCCATACTCCAAGCATTTATGTCCAGACACTGATTGAGGGGAACCAGGAGAAGCGGATTGAAAGGCTGACAGTGAAAGCATAACTTGGATTTGAACTGAAAGGAGAAGGCATATGATAACAAACAAAGGAAATGTCCGTGAAAAAATTGCGCGCCGCGCGGAGAAAGAAATTGAGAACGGGTTTTATGTAAACCTGGGGATTGGCATGCCGACACTAGTGGCAAACTTCATCTCAGAAGACAAGCAGGTTGTCCTGCAGTCAGAAAATGGTTTGCTGGGGATAGGGCCTTATCCGGAAGAAAATGGGGTTGATCCAGATTTAATCAATGCCGGGAAGGAAACAGTTACTGCCATTCCCGGTGCAGCGTACTTTGATTCAGCAGAGTCATTCGCAATGATTCGCGGAGGCCATATCAATATTGCCATTCTTGGCGGCATGGAAGTTTCTGAAACTGGCGATCTGGCAAACTGGATGATTCCTGGCAAGATGATTAAAGGCATGGGCGGAGCGATGGACCTCGTCCATGGGGCCCGCAAGATCATCGTCATCATGGAGCATACGAATAAGAGCGGAGACCCTAAAATCCTCAAGACCTGCACCCTTCCGCTCACCGGAAAGGGTGTGGTGAACAGAATCATTACCGATATGGCGGTAATCGATGTTACCCCATTGGGGCTTAAATTGGTTGAAGTTGCCTCAGGTTATACGGTAGAGGATGTCATAAAAGCAACAGAGCCTGAATTGCAGGTAGATGATTCTGTTATTTTAGATTCATATTGATTGAAAACAGGGGAACGCCTTTTGCAGGGCGTTCCTTATTTTTATCGTGCTTTGCCGGTGCCGTTATATTTAACTTGTGCCGATTCGGTGATATAATCTTTGAAAAAAGATTCTGTTAAGGGTCCTGTTAATAGTAAAAAACATTTCAGCAGGAGTTAGCTGTTACAGGTGACCGAACAAGTCAAATCAAATGGGGATCAACAGAGAAAGATTTTTCAGGAAAATGCTCCCACGTAAAAAGAAGATTAATTTTATGAGGAATTTTAATAATAGGATTGATGGGGGAAGTACAATGAAAAAGAAACAAAACCGTCAGCAAACAGTGAGAAAAGAGGATAAACCAGCCACGCTTGGTGACCTGCTTAATCAGGATGTCATGGAAAAACTGAAAGCACAGAAACAGCAATTAAAGGAAGAAGAAGAGCAGAAAAAACTGGCTGAATTGCAGCGCAAAAAGGAAGAGCAGCGTTTAAGGGAGAAAAACAAATCTTTTGAAGAGCTGCTGTCTGAAAGCGAAATGGATTGGAAGAAGTTTAAATGACACGCAGACGGGTGGAAGTTGTACCTTACCGTAAAGAATGGGCAGAGCTATTCAATAATGAAAAGAAGATGCTGGAAGAGATCTTCAGCCCGGCAGAGACGGAAATTTATCATATCGGCAGCACTTCGGTCCCGGGCCTCAGCGCTAAGCCAATCATTGATATTATGCTTGCAGCTGCCAGCCTCGAGGAAATTGAAAAAGTTACCCCGGCAATCGTTGCTGCAGGGTACGAGGCTAAGGGGGAAAATGGGATCCCGCGCAGACGCTATTTTCAAAAGAGTGAAAACGGCATCCGAAAGGTGCATCTACATTCGTATGAAAAAGGCAGCCCTGAACTGCACAGGCATCTAGTTTTTCGTGATTATCTCCGCGCTCATCCGGATGAAGCTAAAAGGTATGCAGAGGTAAAGGAAAAAGCAGCTGGAAAATATGAATATGATATAGAATCCTATATCACAGAAAAGGCGCCTCTGGTAAAGGAGTTAGAGCAAAAAGCACTGCAGTGGGACTTAGGAATGAAATAATATGTTTTGCTCTGCCGCCCAAAGGGCAAAGGGTTAAAAAAGCAAAGGAGCAAACATAGTATTGATATTTTTAACATTATTGCTTGCACTAGGATTCGTTGCTATACATTTATTTTCGCGGGCCTTGCCCTTTTTGGATCGTGTGCCGAGAAGCAAGCTGCTGTCTGGGGCTGGAGGTATTTCAGTTGCATATGTTTTCATTCATTTGCTCCCTGAATTGAACAAGCATAATGAAGTTCTTGATGAAACCATTCAAGGGGGTGCCCTGAATTTTTTCGAAAACCATACATACATTGTCGCGATGATGGGATTGTCCATTTTTTACGGCCTTGAACGGATGGTTAAAATTTCGAAAAGAAAGCAACAGGAGCAGAACAACATCAACCGAGCATCGAAGGGTGTATTTTGGATCCATATTGCATCTTATTTCCTCTATAACACTCTGATCGGTTATCTGCTGCTGCACGGAGAGCAAGAGACCATTTCAGGAGTGGTTTTCTATTTCATCGCATTGGCTGTCCACTTTATTACCAGTGACCATGCGTTAAGAGAAGCCCACAGGGAAGATTACGACCATATTGGAAGATGGCTTTTAACGATAGCGATTATAGCTGGCTGGGTCCTTGGTGTATTTGTTGAGGTTAACGAAAGTTTTATAGCAGTGTTATTTGCGTTACTTGCCGGCGGGGTCATCCTGAATGTGATGAAGGAAGAATTGCCGGAGGAAAGAGAAAGCAATTTCTGGGCTTTTGCGGCTGGATTGGCAGGGTATACAATTCTGTTAATGCTTTCTTGAGTGTGATTGGAAAAAGAAAGGAACACATGGCGCTTATGAGTGTAACACGCCATGTGTTCCTTTTTGTTTTATCTATGCTGGTCATATTTATTAGCTTTGGTTATTGATCTGATGAGTTTTATTTCTTCTTCGGTCAGTGCCAGGCTGTTTGAAGCTTTTGCATTTTCCCTTACCTGCTCAGGTGAGCTTGCCCCGGCAACTACAGAAGCAACAGCTGATTGGGAAAGATTATATTGAATGGCAGCTTCGGCCATTGGCCTAGAGGAACCAAGTTTTTCCTTTAAGTCAGGCAGCACCTTTTCCAGCTCCTCGTAGCTGTAATCCAAATAGCCATTCTTCTTAATTGACGGAGAAGCTTTTTCAAGCAGAAGGTCACTTAGCAGCCCTTTAGCAACGGTACCCCTTGTAACCACGCTTATGCCATTTTCCTGAAGCAGCGGCAAAGCTTCCTCCTCAGGGCGGCGATCCAGCATGCTGTATTGCATCATCACAGAAACAATATTGGACTTATCTGCATATTCCCGGATCACATTCGGTCTTATGGAAGAAATTCCGTAATATCTGATAAATCCCTCTGCTTTCAGCTCCTCGAAAGCTTCAATCGTTTGTCCGATGTTGTCCTCGATAGTTCCGCCATGCAGCTGATACAGGTCGATATAATCGGTATTCAGCCTTTTTAAGCTTTGTTTGACTGCTTCCTTTATATATTCCTTGGAAGGATCCCATGACCAGCTGTCTTTATTGTCATTCCAGCGATTCCCAGCTTTCGTTGCAATGACTACCTCATCACGTACATTTTTAAGAGCTTGTCCTACGATTTTTTCATTGTCGCCAAAATCGTACAAGTCGGCGGTATCAAAATAGTTTATCCCTTCTTCAAGAGCAGCGTTGATAACCTCTTCAGCTTTTCGCTGGTCTGTTCCTAGCGACATGCAGCCAAGGCCGATTTCGCTGACAAACAGATTGGATGAACCTAGTTGACGCTTTTTCATAAACAATCACTCCGTTCCTTCAGGCTGATTCTATTTTAGCGAAAGAAAGGGAGATGGTTCAACTAATGGAACTGTTATCGGCTTTGTGAACCGTTGTGATCCAGTCTTTCACAAGCTTGTGCTGCTGGCTGTATTCCTTTAGCTTTCGCTTGATTTCCCAAGCTTTTCCTGTGAGAACAATGCCGCGATCATGGACATAAATCTTCATCAGTCTGCTCCTTTCAATCAAGTATGGTAAAATGTATGAGCATTTGATATCGGATTAGAACAGGAGTGAGGCATATTGAGACCGCTTGAAGAGAAAACATTGAAGACGGAACAGATTTTTTCTGGCAAGGTGATCAGCCTGCAGGTAGATGAGGTACAGCTTCCTAATGGAAATGTTTCAAAAAGGGAAATTGTAAAGCACCCGGGTGCTGTAGCTGTAATTCCTGTGACTAAGGAAAATAAGATTGTAATGGTAGAGCAATATCGCAAGGCGCTGGAAAAGACCATCGTGGAAATTCCTGCCGGCAAGCTTGAAAGCGGCGAGAAGCCAGAGATTTGTGCTGCCCGTGAACTGGAGGAGGAAACAGGGTATGAGTGCGCCAATATGGAATGGCTTATTTCATTTTATACATCCCCTGGCTTTGCGGATGAACTGATCCATGTCTATAAAGCAACTGGATTGACGAAAAAGGAAAACCCGGCTTCTGCAGATGAGGATGAATTTGTTAATGTAATGGAGGTCACTTTGGAAGAAGCTATTCAATTAGTGGCGGAGCAAAAAATCCATGATGCGAAGACTGTGTATGCAGTCCAGTATTTGCAGCTGCAGGAGGCATTGAATAGATAAATGCATGACTACTTTGTCGATCTTCATATTCATATCGGACGGACGAAATCGGGCAGGGCAGTAAAGATTACAGGTGCCAAGTCCCTTACCTTTTCTAACATCATCAAGCATGCAAGGGATGAAAAAGGCCTGAACATGATTGGAATCATTGACAGCCATTCCCCTGAAGTGCTTGGAGAAATGGAAGAGCTTCTTCGAGCCGGGGAATTACAGGAGCATCCGGACGGAGGGCTGGTATATGGCGGCATGAGCATAATTCCGGGATCGGAGATTGAAATTAACGATGAATACACCAGGGGACCGCTTCACGTATTATGCTTCTTCCCCTATCTGCAGACAATGAGGGAGTTTTCTGGCTGGCTGTCAGAACACTTGAAAAATATCCATCTCAGTTCACAAAGAGTGTATGTAACCGGAAGGGAATTACAAGAAAAAGTCAAGCTGCTTGGCGGGCTATTCATCCCGGCACATGTATTCACACCGTTCAAAAGCCTTTACGGCAAAGGTGTAGATCAGTCTCTTACTGAGGTGTTTGACCCCGATTTGATAGATGGGATTGAGCTCGGACTAAGCTCTGATACCGATATGGCCGACCAGCTTTCAGAGCTCCACAGGTATGCATTTGTGACGAATTCAGATGCTCATTCACTGGCAAAGATTGCTCGGGAGTATCAAAAAATCAAAATGGATCAGCCGTCATTCCGGGAGCTGGAATGTGCATTAAAACAAGAGGATGGCAGAAGGATTAAGGCAAATTACGGGCTCGACCCGCAGCTCGGGAAATACCACCGGACAGTATGCGCAGAATGCTTCACGCATAGCGAAGCAGCTGACAGGCCGTGCAGCCATTGCGGATCCTTGAAAAAGGTGAAGGGTGTCGCAGACAGGATAGAGGAACTAAAGTCTGAATCCGCTTCTACAGTTAACAGGCCGCCTTATATTCATCAAGTCCCGCTTGAATTCATCCCGGGCCTTGGGCCGAAAATGCTGGAAAAGCTGCTTGACCACTTTGGCACAGAAATGGACATACTCCATAGAGTTCCATTCGAGTCCCTGAAAGAAATCATTCCGGAGCGAGTTGCCAGAACGATCGATCAGGCAAGGAAAGGTGAGCTTTCGTTTCTTGCGGGAGGCGGGGGCAAGTACGGAAAAATAGCTGAACAGTAATGTCCGGATGGAAAGTCCGGACTTTTTTGCTCCACTGTCTCGACTAGTTTGAATACTTGGGAACATGAAGAGCACTAGCGAAATTAGTTCCCGACCCGCAACGGGCTATTCTTGTTGATTACCGGAAGAAGCTCAATTCATCTTTAGGAGGTCATCTAAACGGCTTCTAAAATAACCAGATAAAGTTTACTTCGGCCACTAGAGCAAGCTGAAATCGGCCCCTATAGGTCACCAATCACGCTTTAACACTCCGCTATTTAACCGAGACTTCCCCTATACTTACGAAATCACTCAATATCACCATCGATTTCCTTCAATTTGATAGAAGCGGTATATAGAAAGATAAAACTACTATTATTACTCTAGCAAAAAGTTCGATTCCTGAGTCATAGACAGCCAGTCCCTGCATATGATGTTAGTAACCAATATGCAGGGGGAAGAGTGATGAAGAAGAGAAAGTACCAGGACGTCGCAGCAAACCATTTTCGGGAATATTCCTCAATCTATCTTTTTGTAATTGTCCTGTTTTTGATGGGAGTCATTTTTGGTGCGGTAATTGTCAACAGCCTGAGCTTCACTCAAAAAGAGGATTTGTTCTACTATTTATCGCAATTCTTCGGCCAGGCGGCATCAGGGAAGGTTGCAGATGGACAGGATCTTTTTTTGCAGAGCTTTCTTCATAATGGGAAGTTCATTGGTTTGATTTGGATCTTGGGAGTTTCCATCATTGGGCTGCCGGTCATTTTGATTCTATTGTTCATGAAAGGCATGGTTGTTGGATTCACAGTCGGCTTCCTTGTCAACCAGATGGGCTGGGATGGATTTATGCTTTCGTTTGTGTCAATCCTGCCGCAGAATTTTATCATTATACCTGTTTTCATCATTACTGCTGCTATGGCCGTCACCTTTTCTTTAAAAATGATCCGTAACCAGTTCATGAAAAAAATCAGCCAGCCGATCCTGCCGCAGTTTTTCCGCTATATTTTCTCTTTTGTTGCAGCCATTGTCTTCCTTGCCGCTGCTGCAGCCATTGAGGCTTACTTATCACCGGCATTGCTGAAGGCAGTTATCAATTCGGTTAATTAGAATCATTTTTAGTTGATAATATTTCTGATTTCTTATTTGTAATAATTTTATTTTGAATCTCAATACCCATCTGATATAATAAAAGGACAGCGGCGGGGGAGTGAGAGTTCAAAATGGAAACTAGAATCGATAGAATTAAGAAACAGCTGCATTCGTCCAGCTATAAATTAACGCCTCAGCGTGAGGCAACCGTACGGGTATTGCTTGAACACGAGGAAGACCATTTAAGTGCGGAAGATGTATATTTGCTTGTGAAAGAAAAGTCTCCTGAAATAGGATTGGCTACCGTATACCGCACACTTGAACTGCTGACCGAATTGAAAATTGTCGATAAAATCAACTTTGGGGACGGCGTGTCCCGTTACGATCTCCGCCAGGAAGGTGCCGCCCATTTTCATCACCATCTCGTTTGCATTGAATGTGGGGCAGTTGATGAAATACAGGATGACCTCCTTGAAGATGTGGAAGAAATCGTTGAAAGAGACTGGAACTTTAAAATTAAAGACCACCGCCTGACCTTCCATGGTATCTGCTACCGTTGTCAGGAAAAGGAATCAGTTGAACCAGCTGAAACAAAATAGTAATTAAATAGTCACTCTATAAAGCTTCTCCATCAGCAGGAATGGCTGCGCAAATATACGCAGCCTACTGTCTGAAGGGAGGTTTTTTTGTTTTCCTCAATATTGTAATTACGAAAACATAGGAGACAGCAGGTCTCTATATAGCAAAACAGGCAGTGAAAATAAAAGTACAAGGTATAATTCTTGTCCAAAATGGCATACAGTTTAGTAATTGATATAACGACGGGGGCAAGGAATATGAAATCGTGGTTGGGACTGATCTTTCACGCATTGAAGGTTTTTCTATTATTCACTGGATGCACAATTTTATTCTATTATGGTATCATGTGGATTAACGAAGAATATGAAAGTTATCACCGATATGATGCACCTGAGGGAGCAGCCATCAAAGTTTCGGGAGCAGCCGCCCAAAAGGAGTCAGGCATGCTTGAAAGGCTGCTACTGTTTTATCTGAATGGAGAGTAATAATAATGGAAGACAGGCTCGAAGACTTTATCCACTTTTTGGTCGTTGAGAAAGGGCTATCTAATAATACGATTGTGTCATATAGACGAGACTTGAACAGCTATATTTCTTATTTGAGAAATATTGAGCAATTAACCGATTTCAATTCGGTCCAAAGACCGCAAATTGTCCATTTCCTCAGCCATTTGAAGGACACTGGAAAGTCCTCGAAAACGATTGCCAGGCACATAGCCTCAATCAGGGCTTTTCACCATTTCCTGCTCCGGGAGAAAGCTGTTGGCCACGACCCGACTGTCCATATTGAAAGTCCGCAGCATGAGCGTTCTCTGCCAAAGGTCCTGAGTATGGAAGAGGTAGAAACACTGCTTGAAAGTCCGAAGCTGACGGATCACTTTGGCTACCGGGACAAGGCTATGCTTGAAATGCTGTATGCGACCGGCATCCGTGTCAGTGAATTGATTGGCTTAAAAATGTCAGATGTCCATTTAACCATGGGTTTTGTTCGCTGTATGGGAAAAGGGAGCAAGGAACGGATCATCCCAATCGGGAAAACTGCTTCTGATGCGATTGAACAATACCTTGAAAAGGGAAGGCCGAAGCTTATATCGAAAAAGCAGCGCGATGAATCTCTATTCCTTAATCATCATGGCAAAGGCTTGACAAGGCAGGGCTTTTGGAAGATATTAAAAAGGCTTGCTTTAGAAGCAGGAATCCAGAAAGAGCTAACGCCGCATACCCTGCGCCATTCCTTTGCCACCCATCTGCTTGAAAATGGGGCAGACCTCCGCGCCGTCCAGGAAATGCTTGGCCATGCGGATATTTCAACTACACAAATTTATACACATGTTACAAAAACAAGATTGAAGGATGTCTACACTAAATTTCATCCTCGAGCTTGATAGGTTCATAGAATTGTCAAAAAAGCTGGCTGTTATGTCAGCTTTTTTTCTTGTTTTTTTTATTTAATTTAGTACAATGAAGATGTCAGACTTCTGACAAATAAAAAACGTTAAGATTATCCTAAAACAAAAAGGGTAACATAAACTTGTAAAAAAGTTGGAAACGCATTCATCTTTTAAGGAGGATAAAGAATGTCGCATACATATAAACGTGTATTTTTGATTGTTATGGACTCTGTAGGAATTGGTGAGGCTCCAGATGCTGAAAAATTCGGCGATAAGGGTTCTCATACATTGGGACATATTGCTGAAAGGATGAATGGTCTTAAGATGCCTAATATGGGCAAGCTTGGGCTCAGCAATATTGAAGAAATTAAAGGAATCCAGCCTGAACAGAAGCCATTGGCATTTTATACAAAGATGCAGGAGGCTTCCAATGGTAAGGACACGATGACTGGCCACTGGGAAATCATGGGCCTGAATATCCAGACGCCTTTCCAGGTCTTCCCGGAAGGTTTCCCGGATGAATTGATTTCTGAACTAGAAGCACGGACTGGAAGGAAAGTCATTGGGAACAAACCGGCGAGCGGCACAGAGATTCTTGTGGAACTTGGTGAAGAGCATATGAAAACAGGTGCTCTGATCGTTTATACGTCTGCTGATTCTGTCTTGCAAATTGCAGCTCACGAGGAAATCGTGCCAATTGAAGAGCTTTATGATATCTGTAAAATCGCGAGGGAGTTAACACTTGACGAGAAATATATGGTAGGAAGAGTTATCGCCCGCCCATTCCTCGGTGAACCAGGTGATTTCAAGCGTACTTCAAACAGACATGACTACGCACTGAAGCCATTCGGCAGAACTGTGATGAATGAAATGAAAGATGCCGGACTTGATGTACTGGCGATTGGCAAAATCTCTGATATTTATGACGGGGAAGGTGTGACAGAGTCACTCCGCACTATTTCCAATATGGACGGCATGGATAAGCTGATGCAGACCCTGGATCAAGACTTTACAGGCTTGAGCTTCTTGAACCTTGTTGACTTTGATGCATTGTTTGGACACCGCCGCGATCCGGAAGGCTATGGCAAGGCGCTTGAAGAGTATGATGCCCGCCTGCCTGAGGTCTTTTCAAAACTTAAAGATGATGATCTCTTGATCATTACTGCAGACCACGGAAACGATCCTGTCCATCACGGCACCGACCATACACGTGAGTATGTACCGCTCCTTGCTTACTCAAAGAGCATGGATGAAGGTAAAGAGCTGCCAGTCCGCAATACCTTTGCAGATATCGGAGCAACGATAGCGGAGAACTTTGATGTGAAAATGCCAGACCACGGCACTAGCTTCCTGAAGGAATTGAAATAAGGAGTGGAATACATGGACTACAATCAAATTCAAACAGCAACTGCTTTTATTAAAGAAAAACTGCAGCAGCAGCCAAAAATTGGCTTGATCCTTGGATCCGGTCTCGGCGTCCTGGCAGATGATATCGTTAATCCAGTCAAGATACCATACAACGAAATACCAGGCTTCCCGGTTTCCACCGTTGAAGGCCATGCTGGCCAGCTGGTATGCGGACAGTTAAGCGGTGTGGAAGTTATCGCGATGCAGGGGCGTTTCCATTTTTACGAAGGCTACAGCATGGATAAAGTCACATTTCCAGTACGTGTCATGAAGGAACTCGGAATTGAGGAGCTGATCGTGACAAACGCAGCTGGCGGTGTGAATGAAAGTTTTACTCCTGGAGATTTAATGATCATTACCGACCATATCAACAATATGGGCACAAACCCGCTGATCGGGCCGAATGACTCACGCTTTGGCGTTCGCTTCCCAGACATGAGTGAAGCATACTCAAAGAATCTTAGAGCTCTTGCTAAGGACGTTGCGCAGAAGTCCAATATTGCCATCAAAGAAGGCGTTTATGTCGGAAATCCTGGACCTGTCTATGAAACTCCTGCTGAAGTCAGGCTGGCACGTACTTTGGGCGGAGACGCAGTAGGCATGTCGACAGTACCGGAAGTAATTGTTGCGAAACATGCTGGATTGGAAGTATTGGGTATTTCGTGCATATCGAACATGGCAGCAGGAATCCTTGATCAGCCATTGAGCCATGATGAAGTAATTGAAACAACTGAAAAGGTAAAAGCAAGCTTCCTTACATTAGTGAATGAAATTGTTAAGGCAATTGGTGAAAAGAAATAGCTGGCATGCTAAATTTTACTAAGTGGTGATAATGATGAGAATGGTTGACATTATAGAAAAAAAACGTGACGGACTCGAGCTGTCCACTGAAGAAATCCAGTTCTTTATTGACGGATATACCGAAGGATCGATTCCTGACTATCAGGTTAGTGCCTTGACTATGGCGATTTTCTTCCAGGGCATGACGGAAAAAGAACGTGCGGACTTGACGATGGCAATGGTTGCTTCAGGCGACCAGATTGACCTTTCACAAATCGAAGGTGTAAAAGTCGACAAACACTCAACAGGCGGCGTAGGCGATACGACAACTTTAGTTCTGGGACCGCTTGTAGCAGCTTTAGGCGTTCCAGTTGCTAAAATGTCAGGCCGCGGGCTTGGTCATACGGGCGGAACAATTGATAAGCTTGAAGCAGTCGAAGGTTTCCATGTCGAAATTGATAATGAAGAATTCATAAACCTTGTCAATAAAAATAAAATTGCCGTCATTGGCCAGAGCGGCAACCTGACTCCTGCTGATAAAAAGCTTTATTCATTGCGTGATGTAACAGCTACAGTTGACAGCATTCCATTGATCGCGAGCTCAATCATGAGCAAGAAAATCGCTGCCGGTGCAGATGCCATCGTGCTGGATGTTAAAACTGGCGCCGGTGCATTCATGAAGACACTTGATGATTCACGCGAGCTTGCAAAAGCAATGGTGCGCATCGGAAACAATGTTGGCCGCAGAACTATGGCGGTCATTTCCGATATGAGCCAGCCTCTAGGTTATGCTATTGGCAATGCCCTTGAAGTTAAGGAAGCCATTGATACTTTAAGGGGCGAAGGACCGGAGGATTTAACAGAGCTATGCCTCACGCTTGGAAGCCACATGGTATTCCTTGCAGGTAAAGCCAGCTCGCTTCCGGAAGCACGGACAATGCTTGAGGAAGTCATCAAGAACGGAGCCGCTCTTGAAGCATTTAAAGTATTCTTAAGCTCACAGGGTGGAGATGCTTCTGTCGTGGATGATCCAGGCAAGCTTCCGCAAGCAAAATATACTTTTGAGCTTGAAGCAAAAGAAGCTGGTTATGTAGCCGAAATCGTAGCAGATGAAGTTGGTACAGCAGCAATGCTTCTTGGTGCAGGAAGGGCAACAAAAGAGTCCGAAATTGACCTCGCTGTTGGTTTAGTGCTCAAAAAGAAAATCGGCGACAAAGTTGAAAAAGGCGACTCTCTATTGACGATATACAGCAACTTTGAAGATGTAGCTGAAGTAAAAGAGATGCTTTATGCCAATATTAAGATTTCAAGCGAACATGTAGATGCACCAATCTTGGTTCACGAGGAAATCACCGAGTAATGTTAATCAATATTTAGAAGTGAAGGGGAAACCCTTCACTTTTTTTTATGAATATCATTTGTATAAAAATGGATTCATTGGAAAAAATAGACCTTATAAAGATAGGAGGGTTATGTCCATGAATCTGAAAAAGTTAGCCAGTTTACTGCTTGTAAGTATTTTGAGCACTGCTTTTATAGTACCAACAGGATATGCCAATGAAGGGGATACCGGTTTAGCTAACGAAGCTAGCTCGGCAATTTTGATCGAACGGGATACAGGTGAAGTCCTTTTTGAAAAGAACAGCCATGAAAAGCTGCCGCCTGCGAGCATGACTAAAATTATGACAATGCTTCTAATCATGGAGTCACTTGATGAGGGCAGGTTGAAAATGGATGAAAAGGTCCGTGCTAGTGAGTATGCAGCTTCTATGGGAGGTTCCCAAATTTTCCTTGAACCAGGAGAAGAGATGACTGTAGAGCAAATGCTAAAGGGAATCGCGATTGGTTCCGGTAATGATGCCTCTGTGGCGATGGCTGAAAGAATCGGTGGATCAGAAGAGGCTTTCGTGAAAATGATGAACGCTAAAGTGAAAGAATTAGGGCTCAAAAATACTGTATTCAAAAACACGACAGGACTTCCTGTAGCGGGCCATTACAGTTCGGCCTATGATATGGCAATGATGGCAAAAGAGTTACTGAAGTATGAAAAAATCACGAAGTTCACTGGAACTTACGAAGACTACCTTCGAGAAGACTCTGAGAAGAAATTCTGGCTTGTGAACACAAATAAACTTGTCCGTTTTTATCCTGGTGTAGATGGACTGAAAACAGGTTTTACAAATGAAGCAAAGTATTGTCTTACTGCAACAGCCCAAAAGGACGGCATGAGAGCAATTGCTGTAGTATTCGGTGCGCCAACTTCAAAAGCAAGGAATGCCCAAGTAACAAAGATGCTGGATTACGCCTTCAGCCAGTATCAGACACATCCGATGTTCAAAAAGGGACATCCATTGGGGAAAGCAGCCATCAGCAAGGGCTCTAAGCAAATGGTCAACGCAGTCACCTCTGAGAGTGTTTCCCTGTTAACGAAAAAAGGTGAAGACATCAAGGATGTAAAGCAAAAAATCACACTTAATAAAACTTTGAAAGCCCCGGTAGAGAAGGGTGACAAGGTTGGAACACTCAAATTAGTCAAAAATGGCAAGGTTCTGGCTGAAACGCAGCTGGTTGCAGACCAAAAAGTAGAGAAGGCCAGCTGGTGGACATTATACAAACGCTCCTTCGGCATGTTCACTCGCGCCGGGAGCCAGAAATAAAGAAAATTCCAAGCAAACGATCTAAATCTTTATTCGGGCAGACTTGTTAATTTATATATTTGCTTGTTGGAACATAATCCAATTTTTCGGTCTCAACATCATAAGATGAAGATGCAGCAGCTTGATTCAGGTTCATGACGGCAGGTGCAATTTGTTGCCAATACAGGCACTTCTGCACATAAAAGATATTATTGTCGAATGTTCTGCCATTCCATCTACTTTTATCGAAATGGCACTAGTTTTGTTCTTAAGAAGGAATTGCCTCTGGAAATGGAGAATTTGACTCACTATACCAGATAAGGAGGCTTTGGATAGTGAGTCTTAACATTGATATGGAAGTGAAGCACGATGTCCTATGCATTCGAATTGGCGGTGAATTGGACCACCATACAGCAGACCAGCTTCGCGAGCAGGCAACAAAAGCCCTTGAGAATGAAAATGTCCGCCACATTGTCTTGAACCTTGAGCATTTGTCCTTCATGGATAGTTCTGGTCTTGGTGTGATTTTAGGGAGATATAAACAAATTAAACAGCTTCATGGAGAAATGGTGGTATGTGCCATTTCACCGCCAATCAAACGGTTATTTGATATGTCGGGTCTATTCAAGATTATCCGTCTTGAACCGACAGAAGAATATGCACTTGAGAGATTGGGGGTAGCTTGATTCATGAAGAATGAGATGAATCTTCAATTTAGCGCGCTAAGCCAGAATGAATCCTTTGCAAGGGTAACTGTAGCAGCCTTCATTGCACAACTTGACCCAACACTGGATGAATTGACGGAAATCAAGACTGTTGTATCTGAAGCTGTTACAAATGCAATTATCCATGGCTACGAAAACGACGCCAATGGACTTGTGTATATTTCTGTCCTGCTTCAGGATGGAACGGTCGAGATGAGCATCAAAGATGAAGGAATCGGCATCAATGATATCGATGAGGCTATGCAGCCTCTATATACGTCCAAGCCTGAACTGGAAAGATCAGGTATGGGCTTTACCATTATGGAAAATTTCATGGATGAAGTACAAGTGAGATCAGAGCCCGGCTTTGGGACAGAGATTCGTTTGAAAAAGCACCTGTCAAAGAGCAAAGCGCTGTGCAATTAAGGGAGTTCTGCCTATGGATGTGGAGGTAAAAAAAGATAATAGCCAAACGTACCTTAAGGACCATGAAGTCAAAGAACTGATTTTGAGAAGCCAGCAAGGAGATCAGGCCGCTAGGGATTTGATTGTCCAGAAAAATATGCGGCTTGTATGGTCTGTTGTCCAGCGATTCCTCAACAGAGGTTACGAACCAGACGACCTTTTCCAAATTGGCAGCATTGGCCTTTTGAAATCAGTTGATAAATTTGACCTCTCATATGATGTGAAATTCTCAACCTATGCCGTCCCGATGATCATTGGTGAAATCCAGCGTTTTATCAGGGATGATGGGACAGTAAAGGTTAGCAGGTCACTGAAGGAGATGGGAAATAAAATCAGGAAGGCGAAGGATGAGCTGTCAAAGAACTTTGGACGGGTTCCAACAGTGAATGAGGTCGCAGAATTCCTTGAGATATCTCCTGAAGAAGTAATCATGGCACAGGAGGCCAGCCGTACGCCAGCCTCCATCCATGAAACGGTTTATGAGAATGACGGGGATCCGATTACCTTGCTTGACCAGATCGACAATGGCGAGGAAGGAAGATGGTTTGACAAGATCGCCTT
The DNA here is from genome assembly GCF_057785455.1 of Mesobacillus sp. NCBI lineage: Bacteria > Bacillati > Bacillota > Bacilli > Caryophanales > Bacillaceae > Mesobacillus > Mesobacillus sp. Next base: position 23,924 of record NZ_JBYNSB010000035.1, on the reverse strand, counting down.
AAAGGAAGCAATCAATGAACTGGATGAACGAGAAAAGCTCATTGTCTATCTGAGGTATTATAAAGATCAAACACAATCCGAAGTAGCGGTGCGGCTTGGCATTTCCCAGGTACAGGTATCGAGACTTGAAAAGAAAATACTGCAGCAGATGAAAGGCCGTATGGATCTATGATCCATACGGCTTTTTACTTATTCTTAAGCTCGAAGATTCAGGTTTTGCACCGCTATCGAAGCAAAGGGAAAGGAATTAAAGAAAGAGAATAGCGAAAATTCCATCCTGTTTGTTAACCAATTATTGGACTTCATGAAAAGACCGCAGCTATACATACTAAATATACAAGGAAAACAATGTGTTGGAAGTGAATCTGATGGAAAAAACGATTTATATTCGCATGCGGAATCGAGTTCAAGTCAAGCCTGAAGAATCACTCAAATTAAAGGATATTGCCCAAATTATCGCAGGCGAAGAAATTTATGAGCAGCTAAATTCTTTGCAGATCCTGAAAGTTGACCCAAAGGACCATATTCACATCATCGATGTCATGAAGGTCATCAAATTCATTACGGGAATCTTTCCTGAATATGAAGTTCAAGCATTAGGGCCGCCACAGACAATCATAGAAGTCATCTACCGGAAAAAAGGTATGTCGATTCCTTACTTCGTACTTGTCTGGTTCCTGTTGTTTTTCGGGGCTGCCCTTACCATTATGAATTTCCATGAAGATGTGAGCATGCAAAGTGTTCAAGAGCGGCTCTACACGATCATGACGGGAAAGGTGGAAGAAAAGCCGCTTTTGTTCCAAATTCCATATTCGATAGGCATTGGCCTCGGAATGATTTTGTTTTTTAACCATGTATTTAAAAAGAGGATTAATGAAGAGCCTAGCCCGCTCGAGGTTGAAATGTTTAACTACCAGCAATCTTTAGATCAATACGTAATCCTTCATGAAAATAAGGAAAATGTAAGACATCTGGATGACCATTAAAATTCTTTTCATCATGCTGGCAGGACTGGCAAGCGGGCTCGCTGTAGGTTCAGGTTTTGTTGCTTTTCTAACGGTGCTGGGCGTGATACCGAGGCTAACCCAGCTCACGAAAACAATGCAGTTGATATCATGGTATGAATGGTCGGTCGTTTTAGGTGCCCTGCTTGGGACTGCAGGAAGCCTGAGGGACCCGATCTTGAGTTTTTCCCCATTTGTGACTATCCCGCTTGGGCTGGCAGGAGGGGTATTCGTCGGGATGCTGGCAGCAGCATTAACAGAGGTGCTGAACGTATTGCCCATTTTGGCCAAAAGAGTCCGTGTGGACGATAAACTTGAAACCTTATTAATGGCAATCGTGCTTGGCAAAGTATTTGGTTCGCTTTTTCACTGGATATATTTTGTGGATCGATAAATCGCATGGAAGAAAGGACGGCTCCCTATGGCCGAGAAACGGAATGTAATCTTGATTACAGATGGTGACGATTATGCCAGGCGCGCGGTGGAGCGCGTCGCAAAAGAGGTCGGGGGACGCTGCATTTCTCTTTCGCATGGAAATCCTTCCGTCCTCTCGGGAGCCAACCTGGTGAAACTGATCAAAAAAGCTGCCAATGATCCCGTCCTTGTCATGTTTGATGACAGCGGCTACCTTGGGGAAGGGTCAGGAGAGCAGGCATTGAAATATGTTGCGAATCATGAAGATATCAACGTGCTGGGCGTTATTGCTGTTGCATCCAAGACCCATATGGCAGAATGGAGCCGCGTCGATTTTTGTATCGACAGAGAAGGAGAGCTGACACCTTATGGGGTTGATAAACATGGGCTTCCTGAATTAGAGCTTGGGAGAATTAACGGAGATACGGTCTATTGTCTGGACAAGCTTGACGTCCCGCTGATCATCGGAATCGGTGATATTGGAAAGATGGCTCGCCGTGACCATTATGACCGCGGAGCTCCTATTACGAAAAAAGCTGTGGAAATCATCCTTGAAAGGAGCGGATTCTATGCCGAAAAATAAGAACATGCTGCCAATTCCTGCGTCACTGCAGGAAGCAGAAAAATATATGAAGGATAGAGTGGGGCTTGGAACCAGCTTTGACCTTGGCGTCAGGAAGCTGAAAGTCTTAAAGAAAGAGGTTCACTTCTATTATGTGAACGGTCTGTGTGATACCCAATTTATCATAGAGATCATGGAAGAAATAGTAGGTATCAATGACCATGAAAAACTTTCCACTCATCTGGAAATGATCGTGGAGAACAGGATCACCCATCAGTCTGTTGAAACAGTTAAAACCATGGATGAAATGGTCGATCAGGTCCTTTCTGGATTGATCGCCATTCTGGTTGAGGGTGAGTGCACCGCATTCATAGTGGATGTGAGGAGCTACCCTGGCAGACAGCCTCAAGAGCCGGATACAGAAAAGGTCGTCAGGGGTTCAAGGGATGGCTTTGTTGAGAACATTATTGTCAATACAGCCCTGACAAGAAGAAGGATAAGGGACGAAAGTCTGCGCTTTGAAATGATGAAGGTCGGAGAACGTTCAAAGACAGACGTAGCCCTTGGTTATATTGAGGATATCGCAAACCCGGACTTAATTGAAGTTATAAAAAGGGAACTTAATACGATAAAAATTGATGGAATAACGATGGCAGACAAGACGATCGAGGAGTTTCTGGTCAAACAAGGCTACAATCCCTATCCTCTCGTCAGATATACGGAACGTGCGGATGTAGCTGCTACTCACTTGCTGGAAGGGCATGTGCTGATCTATGTTGATACTTCACCAAGTGTTATCATAACGCCAACTACGTACTTCCACCATCTGCAGCATGCCGAAGAATATCGGCAGTCACCGGGAGTCGGGACAATGGTCAGATGGATTCGCTTCCTCGGTGTTCTTGCTTCATTGCTTTTATTGCCATTATGGTACTTATTTGTACAAAATCCGGATCTGCTTCCGGAAAAAATCTCTTTCATCGGACCTAATGATAAATCCAATATCCCGATATTCCTGCAGATCATGCTTGCAGACGGTGGTATTGAATTCTTAAGAATGGCTGCAATCCACACCCCCACTCCGTTATCAACAGCGATGGGTTTGATCGCAGCCGTGCTGATTGGCCAGATTGCCATCGATGTAGGCATGTTTGTCCCTGAAGTCATCCTTTATGTAGCTGTTGCCGCAATTGGGACATATGCGACACCAAGTTATGAGCTTAGCATTGCTAATAAAATGGGAAGGGTCTTTCTGCTGATCGTGACTGCAATCTTTCATATTCCAGGATTTGTGGTCGGAACGACTCTCTGGCTTTTGCTGCTCGCCAATATCAAATCATTGAATACTCCTTATTTATGGCCGTTTATTCCTTTCCATCCGATCGCTTTCATGCAAATTCTTATCAGGCGGGCGGTGCCGGGATCCAAAATCAGGCCAAGTATTGTCCATGCAAGGAACAGGTACAAACAGCCTTCAAAATCGTGATAAACTTCCATTTGCGTGTTGATATAGAATATGGTAAAGTGATTTTAATTTACTAAAGTCTTAAAGCGAAAAAATAAATAGACAGTTCACTAAGCGGACTGTCTATTTATCATTTAGCTTTTATAAAATACTGAATTCCGAGATTTTTGCCAGTCATACTATTGAATAAGTCAATTTGTGCAGAGCTGTAATCTTAGTAAGACTGAAAAGGGAAATGACAGAACAATTAGAAAAAGCTTCTCTTCTGAATTCTCGGAAACAGAGTAAGTAATTATATCGGCAAGGGATGAGGGGACAGCATGGAATTTCAAGGTACGGCAAAAGTTAATCGTCTTGGACACTTAGAAATTGGCGGTGTTGATACAGTCCAATTGGCAGAGAAATATGGGACCCCGCTGTATATCTATGATGTGGCTCTGATAAGGGAAAGAGCCAGAAGTTTTAAGAAAACATTCGAAAAAGCAGGAATCACTGCTCAAGTAGCATATGCAAGCAAAGCGTTTTCGACCATTGCAATGGTACAGCTGGCCGAGGAAGAAAATCTATCACTTGATGTCGTTTCTGGTGGTGAACTATACACGGCAGTTGCTGGCGGTTTCCCGGCAGAAAAGATTCACTTCCATGGCAACAATAAGAGCCGGCAAGAATTAGAGATGGCTCTTGACCATAATATCGGCTGTATCGTGGTTGATAATTTTTATGAATTGGACTTGCTCAAGGAAGTATGCGAAAGCAAAAAGCGAGGCATTAAAATTCTGCTGCGTGTCACTCCGGGAATTGAAGCCCACACACATGACTATATTTTAACTGGACAGGAAGATTCCAAGTTTGGATTCGACTTGCAAAATGGACAGGCAGAACAAGCACTGCAATTAGCTATGAAGGATAAAAATATCGATTTGCTCGGGCTTCACTGCCATATTGGTTCGCAAATATTCGAAACGACCGGATTCCTCCTTGCTGCCCAGAAAATATTTGAGAAGCTCGCAAAATGGAAAGAGGATTACAATTTTGAGTCGAAAGTTCTTAATTTAGGCGGCGGATTTGGAATCCGTTATACAAGTGAAGACGACCCGATTCCTGCAGCACAATATGTTGAGGAAATCATCAGTGAGGTAAAAAGGCAGGTTGCGCACTATTCAATGGCAATGCCAGAGATCTGGATTGAGCCAGGTCGGTCACTCGTTGGAGACGCGGGCACGACTCTATATAGCATCGGCTCTCGTAAGGACGTACCGAATGTACGCCAATATGTTGCAGTCGATGGCGGGATGAGCGATAATATCCGCCCAGCACTCTACCAGGCGAAATACGAAGCCGTCCTTGCGAACAGGGTGCTGGACAAACCGGAAGAGACCGTCTCCATTGCAGGTAAGTGCTGTGAATCCGGTGATATGCTTATTTGGGATTTACCACTGCCAAAAGCAGGGAACCAGGATTTATTGGCTGTATTCTGCACAGGCGCATACGGCTATTCAATGGCAAACAATTACAATCGCCTGCCAAGGCCTGCTGTCGTTTTTATCGAAGATACTAAGGACACCCTCGTTGTCCGCAGGGAGACGTTTGAAGATATGGTAAAGCTGGACCTCCCGCTGAAAGAGAAAATAAAAAATTAGCTGCTTGCTTCAGCTTTCTTTAGCTATGGAATGTATTCAGCTTTTTAAAATAAGTACTTCCCAACTGGATAAAGGACTCGCCAATCGGCGAGTTTTCTTTATCTGGCCCAAACTGGGATTTTAATAAAGTTGGCTTATTGCCGGCATTATTGTAGAATTACAGATTGGGAGGGTTGCCGGCATGAAAAAAAATAACTGGATGTTGTTTCTGCTGCTGCTGATAATGGCCATTGCATGGGGTGCTTACTACTGGTTTTTTATCGTTCCGGGCAGATAATTGGGTCGTCTCAGCTGGTGCAGTAATGAAATTAATTGAAGAATCGCACCTGATTATGTATGATATTATCAATTGCGGCTTTCAGATGAACCTGTTTAGCCGGACTTCATATAATATTAAAAGGATATTTACCTTAACTTATTAAAGCTATCTTGCTGCAAAGAAGCGTGAGGTTTAATTTAGACAGGAAATGGAAAAAATGGAGTAGGTATCTTCCATTTCTATTGTCAAACCATTAATGAGGGATCTATATGTTAATTCGATATAAAAAGGCATTTGAAAAAATCGCGATGGGACTCTTATCTTTCATGCCTAATGAGAAAGATTTGAAAAAGCTTCAGCAAACTATGAAGAATTATGAAACAGACGAGTCCTGGCAGCTGTTTTTATGGAAGGAAGATGAAGATATCATCGGACTTCTTGGTGTGGATTTTACCGAACAGAAAGTCATGAAAATTCAGCATATATCCGTAAATCCTTCTCATCGGCATCAGGGAATTGGTAAAAGGATGGTTAACGCCTTACAGGAGATGTTTCCAGATTGGCAGGCAACTGCGAACGAAGAGACAGCGGCGTTCTTTGAAAAATGCATACAGGATGGAACTACTGAAGGCAGTGAATGTTAATATTCACTGCCTTATTTCTTTCTGTTTCTATTTTTTTCATCAAGAGCTAATTTCCGTTCGCTAATGACCTCTGAGCGATCCCTGGATGAGTGGCGGTTGATCAAATCAGCGTCGGTCAGGTTACTTCGGGAACCCCATTGGAATCCATTCTCCTTGCATTCATTGCCGCATAGCTTCAGCAAGGCCGTATCCATTATCGGCAAATTAAAGCTGGAATAGGGGCTGCCATTATTGAGGTTCATCTCCCGTTTTCTTAATAACTCGAAAAGTGCATCGTGATCAATTCCTAAACGCTGACAGCTATGCGGATCTTTTTTAAAAATATTTTCTGCTTTTACAAGCGTTCTTCTGGCTCCCGCAAAGTTTTTCCTTCGGTAATGATAATTGGAGACCGCGAGAAGGATGAATGCGACCCAGATGGAGTCTTTATTGCCCGGATCGGTTGCTTTCCAGTATTCCTCCAGGATTTCATGGCATTCAAAGTAATCTCTATCCCCATGGAAATGGGCGAGGTATTGTATATAGGCTTTTGGATATTTTGACATGAACAATCCCCCTTATTAATACCACTACTTTAGCATAATCCTTATATTCGTAACATCAGAACCTGAAGGAATTCCGGAAAAAAAACAATATACCGGATAAAGGCAAATGAAAGCTGTGATAAATCTAATGATTTCCATAAGGGAATAAGAAAATGCCCGGCTACGCCGGGCGCATCATTTTAATATTGTATTCAGCTGGCTGGCTATATTTCTTACAGCCAGGCTGCACCAACGATGATTAACAATATGAATAACACAACGATTAGAGCGAATCCAGCTCCGTGACCGTGGCCTCCATGACCTTTTTTATCTGACATGTTCATGACCTCCTGATAGTAAAATAGCCTACTTTACATTTTCAGCATATGTTTGGAATGGCCAAAGCGTTTGGGCGAACGTCCTTATTTTAAAGCGAATTTAAAATTATCTTCTTAAATAAGTATTGGATAACAACCTGCTAATCCACTATACTTATATAATGATGCAGTTCAATATAGGAGTTTTGGTGGGAAATGATGCAATATGATGCAATATAACGTTAAAATCGAGGCCTTTGAAGGTCCGTTGGATTTACTTCTGCACTTGATCAATCGACTTGAGATTGATATTTACGATATACCAGTCGCGAAGATCACTGAACAATATCTTATCTATATCCATGCCATGAAAGAGCTGCAGCTGGATGTGGCCAGTGAATATCTGGTAATGGCAGCGACATTGTTAGCGATCAAAAGCAAAATGCTGCTTCCTAAACATGAAGAAGAAATGGTAGAGGATTTTGAAATAGAGCAAGATGATGATCCGCGGAATGAACTTGTTGAGCGTCTGATTGAATACAAGAAATTCAAAGAGGCTGCAGGTGACCTGAAGTCTATGGAACAGGAACGCGGACTGATGTATACTAAGCCGCCGAGCGATTTGACGGAGTATGCCAAGGAAATCCGAAATGATAATATGGATTTGGATATCTCTTTGTACGATATGCTCGGAGCATTCCAAAAACTGTTAAGAAGAAAAAAACTGCAAAGGCCGATGTCAACGAAAATTACAAGGCAGGAAATATCAATTGAGAAAAGGATGGACGAAATTATTGATTTCCTGAAAGCGAAAGGTACGAGACAGAGCTTCAATGACCTTTTCCCTGAGCCGGACCGGGAGCATATTGTCGTTACATTCCTAGCGATCCTTGAGCTGATAAAAAGAAAAGAAATAGACGTACAGCAAGAAGACAATTTTGCAGAAATATTCATGACAGCAAGAAAGGAGTAGACAAGCTTGGGAATCGTTAAGTGGAAAGGGATTGCGGAAAGTCTTCTGTTTGCAGCAGGGGATGAGGGATTAAGCCTTAAGCAGATAGCGAATGTGCTTGAAGTGGAAGCAGCGAAGGCGGAAGAAATCCTTTCTGAATTGCAATCCGATTATGAAAATGATGATCATCGGGGCATCACTATTATTCAGGCCGCCGGGGTGTATCAGCTGGCAACGAAAAAAGAGCATGCCGTTTATCTGAAAAAGCTCGTGGAGGCTCCGGGGGCAGGCCACCTTACTCAAGCAGCTCTTGAGACACTTGCCATCGTGGCCTACAAGCAGCCGATTACAAGGGCAGAAATAGAAGAAATTCGCGGTGTGAAAACAGAAAGACCTTTACATACGCTCACCTCAAGAGCGCTGATCAAAGAGGTAGGCAGAGCGGAAGGGACGGGACGGGCCATTTTATATGGAACTACAAAAGAATTCCTCGACTACTTTGGCCTGAAGAATATTAAAGAGCTTCCGCCGCTCCCAGAGAACGTGCATGACTCCGAAATCCAGGAAGATGCAGATCTTTTCTTTGAGAAATTTCAGGAAACGATGGATATGGATCTGTAGCTTTTGTGCACAAAGTTTTGAATTTATGATAAAATTTAAATAATTATTTGGAAAAGCTTTTGGTTATTTGCCAGGGCTTTTCTTTGTACATATAATTTTGGCTTACTCGTTTTGATGAAAAATTCGGGTGGAGGCTGAAATCAGCGGGCAATAGTGGTCCTGCCATGATTTTTAGAATGAATGTCCAACAGGAGGAATAACATGCTTATAAAGCAATGTGTTGGTTATGAACTAGAAAAGGAAAAATCAAATACGTCAGAAGACTTTTTCAACCGAAGCGAAGTTACGTTTGTTGAAGATGGAAAAGAGAAAACACTGCATGTGCTGTATGTAAGGTATTTTGATGAACTGATTGGCAGCATGACTCCGTACGAGTCGGATCCTGTGTTCAAGGCTGGTTCCAGGGAAGTCAATCTCAGAGATCTTGTAGCTATTGCTGCCTTATTGAAAAATCCCGGATATCGCCACCGCAAAAGGGTATATATCAATGTACAAAAAGAATTTGAGGATATTTTCAAGGGTCTTGACTTTAACAAGCTTCCTGGAATTATTGAAGGCCTCGAACAAAAAGGAGCTTTTGAGGTACGCTCTCCTTTAGATTATATTGTACAGCCAGTTCGATAGAGCAGGATGAAAATACGTCGGGGGTGTTATTAATGGGAAATACAATTGTAAGAACACAAATTGAGGAAGTCCGCGAGTTTCTGGGAGAGAGTGTGAAGAAGCTGGAGGCATTCCTGAATAATACAACTCTTTCTAAGCTTCAGCAGGAACAGCAAGCAGAAGAAGACTATTATATATCGATCCTTTCTAGTCTCAGGAAGCTGACGGTCTATTGTGACGAAGGTCTGGATGCATGTAAGATCATCCTTCAGGCTGAAACGTTCTCAAAGCCGGCTGCTGAAAAAACTTTGTACCGTATTTATTATCAGTGCATCGAAGAATTCTTTTCTCCAAAAAGCGATGCGTGGTATGAGGACAGCAGATCAGCATATACCGGAAAAAATGCGATCAAGTTCAGGCAGCCTGTTGCCCCAGAGCTAAGCGGCCTTCTGCTTGGGCTGGAGAGCAGTTTTCAAAGAATCAGGGAAGAACTCGAATACTATGAAACAGACTATCGGACAAAGATGCTCCAGTCCAGATAGGAATTTAAAGAAGCGGCATAACAGCCGTTTCTTTTTTTTGCCTGAAATTATCATTGGCCCCCTTTAACCTTTATGTCATATAAAGACTTGTCCTGCATAAACTTGTACAAACTGCCAAAGGAGACGAGGGTCTATCAATGAAAAGGAATTGGATAAAAATTATCATAATCGCTGCCTTGATGCTTTATAGCCTTCCAAGTACCGCCCAGGCATCAATTTCTGTCAGTGCCCGCAGTGCTATCTTGATAGAACAGGAATCAGGCAGGATTTTATATGAGAAAGATGCACACAAAGTGAGCAGGATTGCCAGTATTACCAAAATCATGACAGCGGTTCTGGCAATAGAATCAGGAAAAATGAATGACATGGTAAAGGTTAGCGATAAAGCAGTCCACGCAGAAGGATCTTCTGTATATTTGAAGCCTGGTGAAAAAATCAAACTTGAAGACCTGGTGTATGGTCTGATGCTGAGGTCGGGAAATGACGCTGCCGTCGCCATTGCTGAACATGTAGGCGGGAGTGTTGAAGGGTTTGCGTATTTGATGAATGAAAAAGCAAGAGAAATTGGCATGGAGGATACCCATTTTGCCAATCCACATGGACTTGATGACCATGAGAATCACGTATCAACTGCCTATGACATGGCAATCCTGACTCGGTATGCCATGGCAAACGATACGTATAGAAAGATAGCAGGAACGAAGGTCCATCGAGCACCGAACCCTACGGAAACCTGGGACCGTGTCTGGAAAAATAAAAACAGGCTTCTTACTGAACTATATGATCACAGCACTGGAGGGAAGACTGGATATACCAAACGCGCAAAAAGGACACTGGTTTCAACTGCGGAAAAAGATGATTTTGAACTGATTGCTGTTACCCTGAATGCGCCTGATGACTGGAATGATCACATCCAGATGTTTGAAAGTGCATTCGATGAATATGATATTGCCGAAGTTTTACCGAAAGGCAAGGTCAAGGGAGTGAAAGATACTTATTACAAAAACACTCTCTACCTAGAACGGTCATTTGATTATCCGCTGACAAGCGATGAAGAAAACCTGGTCAAGGTAGAATATAAACTCCAAAAGGCACCAAAGGATCCCCAAGTTGGAAGTGTACCGAATATCGCCGGAAGGGCTATCGTGTACCTGGACGGAAATATAATTGGGAGCCTTCCTGTATACTACAAAGCAGAAGTGAGAGAAAATAAATCCCTATTTGACTTTTTTAAAAATATATTTACTTCAATAGTAGGAATTGAATATCATGGCTAATTATATCTGGGTATTCATGACGTTAGTTGGGCTTGTATTTGCAATGGTAAACGGGACGATGTCCGAAGTGAATGAGGCAGTATTCAATGGAGCAAAGGAAGCTGTCACTCTCTGTATCGGATTGATAAGCATCCTGGTATTCTGGCTTGGAATGATGAGGATCGCAGAGGATTCAGGCCTGCTTACCAAGCTTTCGAGCCTATTTAAGCCACTCGTATCCAAGTTATTCCCTGAGGTTCCCTCTAACCACCCTGCTATGGGGTATATTCTTTCCAATATGATAGCCAATATGTTTGGTCTGGGGAATGCCGCGACACCGCTCGGGATAAAAGCAATGGAAGAATTGAAGGAGCTTAATGGCGGGAAAAAAGAGGCAAGCCGTTCAATGATCACTTTTCTTGCCATCAATACAGCAAGCATCACGCTGATTCCTACTACGGTTATTGCAATCAGGATGAACTATAATTCAGCTAATCCGACTGATATTGTAGGGCCGACCCTTCTGGCTACGGCGGTTTCGGCTGTTGCTGCGATTTTTATAGACCGTTATTTTTACTATAGAAGAAGCAAAAAGGGGTAATGGAAGATGGAAATCGTCTCAGCAATATCTTTATGGTTTATCCCGGTGCTGATTGGCTTCATATTAGTATATGGGACTTTCAAAAAGGTTCCAACTTATGAGAGCTTCGTAGAGGGAGGCAAAGAAGGCATTAAGATGGCTGTTTCTATCATTCCATTTTTGGTCGGAATGATGGTTGCCATTTCGGTATTCAGAGCCTCTGGGGCCCTTGACCTGATGGTAGATTTTATGAGGCCGGCTCTAGAAAAGATAGGGGTTCCGGCAGAAATCGTTCCGCTTGCAATCATCAGGCCCATTTCAGGAACTGCTGCCCTTGGAATAACCAGTGACTTAATAGGGGTATACGGACCTGATTCATTCATCGGAAGACTTGCAGCTACCCTTCAGGGAAGTACAGATACAACCTTTTATGTTCTGACTGTTTATTTCGGCGCTGTAGGAATCAAGAAAATGGGAGATGCACTAAAAGTAGGGCTGCTGGCAGATGCCGTCGCTATCGCCACAGCTATCATTGTAGTCACAATAATGTTTTCGTAAGGATGCCTGTAAAAAGAGGCGTCCTTTTTTATTGCTTTTTGTTAGGCTGTGTTAAAGCTGAATATTGATTTTTAACCCTGTTGATTGTAGTGGAAGGCGCGAAGACTCCTTCGGGAAGAAGCGGGTAGGTGAGACCTAGGTAGAAATGGCCCGAAAAGAAGGGGCCATTTTACCCCGCAGGAGCAAAGCGACGAGGAGGCTCACCGCACGCCCCAAGAAGAATTCGTTCTTGAAAAAGCCGGCAGTTGGGCTTTTTCATAATTTTTCAGAGGAAAGCGAAGCGCCTGGAACGAAAATCAACAGCCTCGTTTACCAGAGCCTTTTGTTAAAGAGCAGCCGGCTAAAAAGAGCTATCTTTCTCAGGTAGCGAAAAGTCAAAAAACGCTAGGCCGACTTATCGGTATTTTTGCAATATAACAATAAAAGCACTATATATAATTTTTTAGGAATTGCTTACTTTGAAAACAGCGAGAGTTATGTCATAATTCATAAGGATGGAATAGATAGTAAAATCAACAATCGTGAATTGATATTATAGGAGTGACCTTCATGGAAAGACTGCAAAAAGTTATAGCGCACGCCGGAATTGCATCGAGAAGGAAAGCGGAGGAACTGATTCTTCAGGGCAGAGTCAAGGTCAATGGCAGTGTGGTCAAGGAGCTTGGGAAAAAGGTGACTTCATCCGACCGCATAGAGGTTGACGGGATACAGATAGAAGGGGAAGAGCCGGTTTACTTCTTATTCTATAAGCCTCGAGGAGTCATTTCGAGCGTCCAGGATGAAAAGGGCAGGAAAGTGGTAACTGACTTTTTTGAGACAATTAAAGAGAGAATTTATCCTGTAGGAAGACTGGATTATGATACCTCGGGCTTGCTGCTGCTTACGAACGATGGCGAATTCGCCAATTTGCTGATGCATCCAAGCAATGAAATCGACAAGGTGTATGTCGCCAAAGTGAAAGGGATTCCATCCCGCGAGAAACTTACAAGCCTTTCACGCGGAATCATGCTCGAAGATGGAAAGACAGCACCTGCAAAAACGAAGCTATTAAGTGTGGATAAAAAGAAAGATACGGCAATCGTCGAGATTACAATTCATGAGGGACGGAACAGGCAGGTAAGGAGAATGTTCGAGGCGATCGGCCACCCTGTATTAAAGCTTAAACGGGAAAAGTACGGTTTCCTTACGCTCAATGGATTAAGAACAGGAGAAATCAGGGAGCTCACCCATCATGAAGTGAAGCAGCTCCGTGTACTTGCCATGAAAAAGTCATAGAGTTATCACCATATAGATAGTCTTAATGATATAATGGGAGAAATACGGTAGGAGGTTTATTGATGAAGAAGAAACGTCTGATTACCCGGACTATCATACTTGCCATTTTGGCTGCGGCAGTTGGCTATACCTTATATGCCAATATGAATAAGGACAAGAACCAGAAAATCGAAATCGGGAAGCCTGCTCCTGATTTTGCACTGGTGGATATGGAAGGCAACAAACATAGGCTGTCTGATTACAAAGGGCAGGGTGTGTTCCTGAATTTTTGGGCCACATGGTGTAAGCCATGTGAGAGAGAAATGCCTTACATCGAAAATCAGTACCAGCAGTTCAAGGATCAAGGCGTGCAAGTTCTTGCAATCGACTCAAGCGAAACGGATTTAGTGGTCAATAAGTTCATTGAACGTAAAGGCCTCAATTTCCCTGTCATGATTGATAAGGATGGACAAGTTCAGGCGGCTTATGGAATCAATCCTCTGCCGATCACGTTCCTGATTGATAAGGACGGCAATGTGGTGAGAAGTCATACTGGGGAATTGACTGAAGACACTGTACGCGATTTCATGGAACAAATCAAACCTTAAACGTAAGGGGAAAAACAGGGAGTTTTTGAAATGAACGATGTAAAATGCGAATGCGGCCATGTAAATCCGCATGGAACCATCCTTTGTGAATCCTGCGGGAGAGTGCTTGAGGAGAAAGAGAAAGAAAAGCAGCTCCTTGATATGCGCTATGAAGGAAGTGCTAGACGTTCACAAACTTATAACAAAACAATCATTGATAAGGTATGGAATTTCTTTTCGTCGGTTAAGGTGGGCGTATGGCTGATAGTCATTACCCTGATCGCTTCATCTTTGGGAACGATTTTTCCGCAGGAAATGTACATACCGCCTTTAATGCCAGCAGCTGAATATTATGAAGATCAATATGGATGGCTTGGTAAAGTTTATTATGAACTAGGATTCCATAATCTGTATAGCTCATGGTGGTATTTGCTTTTAATAGCCTCAATTGGCGTGTCACTTGTTATCTGCAGCCTTGACAGAGTTATTCCGCTGTATCGCGCTTTAAAAAAACAGAGAGTTTCAAGGCATGAAAGCTATCTGAAGCGTCAGCGGATGTTCAGTGTATCTGAACAAGGGCTGACAGATGATGCAGTGAGCACAATCAGAGAACGGCTGCAAAAGAAGGGTTATAAAATCCGTGAGGAAAATGGAGACATCCTGGCGGAAAAGAACCGTTTTTCCCGCTGGGGACCATATGTCAACCACGTTGGTCTGATCATCTTCCTGATTGGAGGCATGCTGAGGCTTGTTCCTGGAATGTATGTGGATGAAATCCTTTGGCTCAGGGAGGGCGAGACTAAAGCAATCCCAGGTACGGAGGGACAATATTACCTGAAAAACAATCAATTTATTTTCCAAGTTTATGATAAGGAAAAAGATGATGAAGTTTTCAAAAACGCCATCGACAAAGTAGGGACCGTAGTAAAAAACTATCAGACTAACGCGACCCTATATCAAAAACAGGGAGATACAGTTCCTGGTGAAACACCCGAGCTTGAGAAAGTCCGCGACCAGGCCATCCAGGTCAACAAGCCACTGAAAATTGACGGCTATGCCCTGTACCAGGTAGATTATAAACTGGATGAATTAAGCATGATGGCTTTCAAACTCGAAAATAAAGAAACTGGCAAACAGTTTGGAGAACTCCAAGTTGATTTATATGGCCCTGAAAAAGAATATGACCTGGGCAACGGCTATCGGGTAGAGGTAATGAGCTACTTCCCTGATTTTGAATTCAACGAAGATGGGGAGCCTGCAACTAAATCGCGGATTCCTAATAATCCAGCGTTTATCTTTAAGATGTTCACTCCGGATACACCAAAAGGAGAAGTCAGCTTTGTAGCCATCAGACAAAATATTGAGCCTATGGGCGATAATGATTACAAGATGACCTTCAGCGGAATGGATACGAAAAACGTAACTGCATTGACAGTAAGAAAAGATAATACTCTTTGGGTTTTAGCACTTGGAGGGCTTATTTTCATGATTGGCGTTGTCCAGGGTGCATACTGGAATCATCGCCGTTTATGGATTCGAAGGGTAAACGGGCAGATTTGGACAGCTGCTCATACAAATAAAAACTGGCATGGTCTAAAAAGAGAACTCGAGACCGTCTTTGAAGGATCAGGACTCCAGGTGCCAGATGATCAGTTAGCAGGAGAGAAGAAGGAATGAGGAGGGTAACAAATGGTTGAGCTAAGTTCAAACTTCCTGTTTACAGCGTTCATCCTATATTTAGTCGGCATTTTATTTTTCGGTGGTGCCATTAAGGATAAAAGGCATGCTGACAAGAAAAATGCCCCGAATAGATGGGCGACAATCGGAATCCTGATCACGATTGCGGGTTTCCTTTCACAATTAACATTTTTTATCTTAAGATGGATTGCATCCGGACACGCTCCGGTCAGCAACCTGTTTGAATTCACGACATTCTTTGGGATGTCTTTAGTAGGGGCATTCATCATTCTGTATTTCATGTATAAGACCCCGCTGTTAGGCTTGTTCACTTTGCCGGTGGCAGCTTTGATCATTGCATACGGAAGCATGTTCCCGAGGGATGTTACGCCATTGATTCCAGCATTGCAGAGCTACTGGCTGCACATCCATGTAACTACAACGGCAATCGGACAAGCCATCCTTGCTGTCAGCTTTGCAGCTGGGCTGATCTATCTCGTTAAAAGTGTTGACCAGTCCAAGAAAAGCAAGAGCACCCTTTGGCTGGAAATTGTATTATTTGGTCTGATCAGCACTCTTGGGTTCGTGTTTGTATCTAGTTACTTCGCGGCTACTGATTATGAAGCTAATTTTGATTATGTGAACAAAGAAGGGCAGCCTGCAACTGAAAAATACACAGTTCCAGCGCTTGTCGGCCCTCATCAATATGAGCTAAAGGACCAGGACAAGATGGAGCCTTTGTTTGAAACACCGGCAATCATCAGTGCGAAAAAACTAAATACGGTTATTTGGTCTATTGCAGCGGGTATAGTATTATATCTCGTGTTAAGAGGTATTTTAAGAAAGAGAGTGGCAGCAGCCCTGCAGCCTTGGACAAAAAATATCAATCTGGACCTTGTTGATGAAATCGGCTATCGCTCTGTGCTGATCGGTTTCCCTGTCTTTACTCTGGGTGGACTTATTTTCGCGATGATCTGGGCTCAAATTGCCTGGACACGATTCTGGGGTTGGGATCCTAAAGAGGTTTGGGCTTTGATCACCTGGTTATTCTATGCTGCATTCCTGCACCTGCGGCTGTCTAAGGGATGGCATGGTGAAAAATCTGCATGGCTTGCAGTTATCGGGTTCATCATCATTATGTTCAACCTTGTTGCCGTGAACCTTGTTATTGCCGGCTTGCATTCTTATGCAGGATCTTAAAATGTGTCCAATTTTTGAATGCCTTCACTGGGATAAGTGAAGGCATTTTTTAAAAAATCATGGTAAGCAGCCGTATGTTTATGTAAAATATTCGCAGGGGGGATATACCTTATGGAAAAGGACGTTAAGATTTTAGTAGTGGATGATGAAGAAAGAATCAGACGATTGCTGAAAATGTATCTTGAAAGAGAAAACTATATTATCGATGAAGCGGAAGACGGAAATGAAGCGTTGGCAAAGTCTCTTGCCAATGACTATGACGTAATCCTTTTAGATTTAATGATGCCTGGCAAGGACGGATTGGAAGTATGCCGTGATTTGCGTGAGAAGAAATCCACACCTGTCATCATGCTGACAGCGAAAGGTGAAGAAGTGAACAGGGTCCAGGGGTTCGAAGTTGGAACAGACGATTATATCGTTAAGCCATTCAGCCCGCGCGAAGTTGTGCTTCGTGTAAAAGCCATGCTTCGCCGTTCATCCAGCACTAGCTATCTTCAGACGGAAACGACTGCAAAAGACGTGATTGTTTTCCCTCATTTAACTATTGATAATGATGCCCATAGGGTTTCTGCAGATGGCAAGGAAGTCAGCTTGACACCAAAAGAGTATGAACTGCTTTATTTCCTGGCAAAAGCTCCGGATAAGGTTTTTGATAGAGAACAATTATTAAAGGAAGTCTGGCACTACGAATTTTTCGGAGACCTAAGAACGGTCGACACACATGTGAAAAGACTTCGTGAGAAACTGAACAAAGTATCTGAGCAGGCTGCAAAAATGATTGTAACAGTCTGGGGGGTTGGCTACAAGTTCGAGGTAGTCAATGAATGATGTTTTGGCGCAGTGTAGTAGGTAAGCTTTGGATTACCATCCTTCTGCTGGTTTGCTTTGTATTATTCATACTGACGGTTATGCTGGTCGAGTTTTTTGAAAACTATCACATCAATGAAACTCGCAAAGGACTGACCGAAACTGCTGAAAAAATAGCCAAAGTCCTGGAGGAACATCCCGGACAGGAGGAAGAGTTGGGTCTCGAGATTGCATGGGAAATGGTTGATGACGATTCCCGTGTAACGGTCATAAGAGATGAAGACACATATTACTATTCTCCCGATGGTGAAGGAAATGCCCATGTACCGATTTCTTTCTTGAAGGAAGACCAAGCATTGGCAGAGGTATTTAAAGAAGGTAAAAAGGTTGATATCATAACATCCCTGCCTGAAGTCTCAAGCGAGTCCGATGATACACAATATTTGATGATCGGTGTTCCGCTCCATCAGTATGAAACTCAGAATGGAGCTGTATTCATCTATCAATCGTTGGATGTCATGGAAGAAACGACAAGGCTGACCACGAAATTCATTCTACTGGCCGCTGGTGTTGCGATCGTGCTTACAACCATTTTTGCCTTTTTTCTTTCTACCAGAATTACAGCACCGCTGCGAAAAATGCGTGAAGCAGCATTTGAGGTTGCCAGGGGGAAATTTGATACGAAGGTTCCTATCCTCACACATGATGAAATTGGCGAGCTGGCAACAGCTTTCAACCAAATGGGCAGACAGCTTAAGTTCAACATGAATGCCCTGAGCCAGGAGAAAGAGCAGCTCACCAGTATCTTAAGCAGCATGGCAGATGGTGTCATCACGTTCAATCGTGACGGCACCATCCTGATTACCAATCCTCCTGCTGAGATGTTCCTTCGGTACTGGTATTATGAGCAGGGCCTTAGCTCCGAGAACAACGACGCTGTGCCTTCGGAGGTCATGGAGCTCTTCCAGCTTGCCGTGAATACAGAAAAAGAGCAGGTTGGGGAAATTTCCGCACAGGGACGGACCTGGGTCATCATCGTCAGCCCATTATACAACAAGCGCTTTATTCGCGGAGCTGTGGCAGTTGTAAGGGATATGACGGAGGAGCGGAAGCTGGACAAACTCCGCGAGGATTTCATTGCCAATGTTTCACATGAGCTCAGGACACCTATCTCGATGCTACAGGGCTACAGTGAAGCAATTGTCGATGATATTGCCCAAACGGACGAAGAGAAGAAGGAAATGGCGAAGGTCATCTACGATGAATCGTTAAGAATGGGAAGGCTCGTTAACGAGCTACTGGATTTGGCCCGCATGGAGGCTGGCCATATTTTGCTCACGGTTGAGCCTATCGAGATCGAGCCATACCTGAACCGTGTGATTCGTAAATTTTACGGACTCGCCAAGGAAAAAGGGATTGAATTGTCGGTGAAGCTTGATACCAATGAGCCGGTATTCCGCTTCGATCCTGATCGAATTGAGCAGGTTCTGACTAACTTAATCGACAATGCTATCAGGCATGTTCCTGATTCTGCCACGATCCAGATTGTCTGCAGGTCAGATGAACGCGGCCTCTACTTTGAAGTCAGTGATCAGGGGCCAGGCATACCTGAAGAGGATTTGCCTTTCCTGTTCGAAAGATTTTATAAGGCAGACAAATCAAGAACGCGTGGTGTTTCAGGTACCGGATTAGGCCTGGCGATTGCCAAGAATATTATCGATGCCCATCGAGGCAGCATCGCAGTAAAGAGCAAACTCGGACAAGGTACGACATTTTCCTTTTTAATCCCTCGAAATATCGAGTAAATTAGGAATACTTGCCGACTATTCTTGATTCACGAGGAACATTTATAATGAATCAGGCCCCTTCATCAAGAAGGGGCCTGATTCTTGTTCAGACTTTAAAAACAAAAAAGAAACCTATAGTGATCCTCCAATTTTTAGGCCGAAAAAACCTTTCATTCCCAGCATAAAAATAATATAGTTAATATGAAACTTTATTTACATAATCAACGACTAATCTAATGAATACGGAGGCGAGGCGACCAATGAACTCCGTTTTTGATGAATTGTATCAAAAATATCATCATGACGTTTTTCAATTTTTATTCTATATGGTAAAAAGCAAGGAACAAGCTGAGGACCTGGTTCAGGAAGTTTATATCCGCGTCCTGAAAGCATACCATCGGTTCGAAGGAAAAAGCAGTGAGAAAACTTGGCTTTTTTCAATTGCAAAGAATGTGGCAATTGACCACTTCCGGAAGCAAAAGGGCTGGAAACAGAGGCTATTGGAATCCTTTGATATGTCTGCGCGCCAGGTAAAGGACGAACAGCCATTGCCTGAGGAATTGGCGCTTCAGAGTGAAGAAATACAGCTGATGTATAAATGCCTGGATCAATGCACCGTTGACCAGAGAATGGTCATCATCATGAGATATATTCATGACCTGACCATAACTGAAACGGCAGAAGCGCTGGGGTGGACTGAAAGTAAGGTCAAAACGACACAGCATCGGGCGTTAAAGATGCTTAAGAAGCTAATGGAAGAAATGATTGAAAAGGAAGGGATGACTAGTGAAAAAGTCACAGTTAAGCGATAAGCAGCTAGAAGAAATCCTCGGCCAGATGCCTAAGATAAGAGACAATCGCGACCCTCGTGACATCTACCAAAACATTGCCCATCGTGTGGAAAAACGAAGAATGCCATCATGGGTTATTCCAGGTGCTGCGCTGGCGGCTGTCCTTTTCCTTGCCTTCGTCCTTTCACCCGGCTTGATGAAAACGGACCAATCGGCAGATAAAGCGATTGACAGCAGCACAGCGCAGGAATCCAAACTGGCAGCTGATATGGATACTGCCAGCCGGGACAAAGCTGAAAACACAGTCGATAAACCGAATTCAAAACCTGAAAATAATACAATGATCGCAGATACAAAAGCAGATGACAAACAGGATCCAGCAAGAAAAATGGCTGAGAATCCATATACGGATTTGACTGCATTGTATCAAGAAGAAATTGCAGGACAGGATACCGAAGTCCTTACCTACGCTATTCCCGACCAAAACGGGCAGGTGCTTGTACCAGTAAGCACCACAATCCCAAAAGATGAGGGAAAGCAATGGATTGCTGCCTTTACTGAGACGATGGGAAAGCTAAAGGAAGAAGAATGGGGCTTGAGCGAATTCTATCCGATTGATGCCACATGGGAGTTTGATGAAGGAACTAAAACGTTGAATATGGATGTTAAAGAAGATCATCCTTTCAAGTATGGCAGTGTTTCGAACACTATGCTGCTTGAGGCAATGTCACAAAATCTCGCGGGCAAGGGTATAGATTTACTGACTTTCTCAACCGAGCAAAAGCCTGGGATTGACCTCGGAAACTATGGAGTTCTGACGGAAGGAGAGATTTCTTCCCCGGATAATAACAAACGCGCTTATATGTTCTACACATCCGATGGCTCTGAAAAACCCTTCCTTGTTCCGACAAAAGAACAATTCGAAGACATTATGAATGCTTTTGGCATCATGCGCGAAAACAACGATCAACTTGGATTGACCGCCTCATTGCCGCAGGAATTCAAACCAGCACAGATCTTATTTGCAGAAGATAATTCTGAAATCACGATTGTCATGAACAACGCAAACATGAATGAAGAGTTCCTTCCAAACCTGGAAGCGATCCTGTTGACCGCAAAGGACTTTGGATATCAAAAGGTAAAGATTGAAAATGCCGGCACGGACCAGCTCGGCCCATTCAATATGAATGAGCCAATACCCGTGCCAGTAGCTCCAAATAAGAAATCAATTGATTAAGCTGTGTTAAAGGTGAAGGTTGATTTTCAACCCTGTTGATTGTAGTGGAAGGCGCGAAGACTCCTTCGGGATGAAGCGGGACAGGTGAGACCCCGCAGGAGCGAAGCGCCTGGAACGAAAATCAACAGCCTAGTTTAACATTGCCATTGATTAAGAAAGGCTATGCGCCTTTCTTTTTTTTATGGATCAAACTTACCAATGTCGAGTGTGGTTGATAATTATAGACAAATAAAATTCATGATTTCGAAGCTAATTTTCCTTCTTTTGCATAAAAAAGCAAGTTATCTCTCAATATAACGAATGTGCTTTTTAACTGCTGCCTTTCTGTTAAAACAGGTTCTATTTCAGTACAGCCTGTCATAGTGATGGAAAGGGAGTACAAATGTTAAGGAGGAAGAAAATGCAGGATTACATAAAGCGTTTGCTTATAGCCGGGTTAATGGCACTTTGTATCAGCTTGCTATTTCTTGGCGGAAAGCACTCTGAAGCAGAGATGCTCGATATACCCGAACTGACCTCGGATTGGATCTGGCCAGCCGATGGATTGGTATCTGACTTATATGGAACCCGTCATGGCCACCATAAAGGGATTGACATTGCTGCTGACCTTAGGGCACCGATACATACAGTTGATGATGGAGTAGTCACAAAATCTTATTATTCAGGATCGTATGGACATGTAGTGTTTATAAAGCACGAGAATAATTTGGAGACAGTATACGCTCATTTGAATAAACGGAACGTAAAAGAAGGACAAGTTGTTAAACAGGGAGAGATCATCGGGGAAATGGGAAGTACCGGTGACTCATCAGGAGTGCATCTCCACTTCGAAATCCATAAAGAAAAATGGACATACGAAAAGAAGAATGCTGTAAATCCATTGCTTGCGCTTGGAAATGCAGAGATTGGACAGTCTGTCGCGGTATCGGAGAAAAGAAATGTCTATGCAATGGAAACAATCGCAAAACTTCGAATGTCAGATGATCTCCTAATTGATCAGGATCACTCAAAGAATCCTATTGGGGTGGAGCCAACACAAGAGGAAGAGATCATTCATACAGTCCAGGGCGGTGAAACATTATGGTCACTGGCAATAAAGTACAAGACGACAGTTGAAGCAATCTCTCAACGTAACGTGATCCAGGGTAATCAGATAAAGGTGGGTCAGGTTCTTGTAATTGATGCTGAGGAACAAAATCGTTACGTAGTTTCCGCTGGAGACTCTCTCATCACCATTGCTAAAAAGACAAATACATCTGTACAGGATATAAAGAGGTTGAACGATTTAAACACAGATATTATAAAACCGCGGCAAATCTTGAGAATCCGGTAATTAATTCCTTGTCCCTCCATCCCTCTAAAAGTATAATAGGGAAAACGATTCAATAGGGGGATGGAGACATGCTGACGGATTACCATAACCATCTTGAAAGAGGAACCTTGACACTGGATTACTTAAAGGAGTTTACTGAAGCGGCTGAAAAACGGGGAATCGGCCATTTCGGAATTTCTGAGCATGCATATCACTTTTATCAAACAGCTGACATCTTAAGAAACAGCTGGGTAGATGAACGCCGTTATTATGATATGGGGGATTATGTAAGGCTTTTTGAAGAAGCATGGAAAAATAATATCGACGTGAAAATGTCGATTGAAATGGATTATACCCCAGGCAAGCATAAGGAAATGGAAAGCTTCATCAAAAGCTATGATTTCGACTATGTGATTGGCTCGATCCACTGGATTGGCGACTTTGGCATCGACCTTGCGGAATACAGGGAAGAGTGGGATAAAAGAGATCTGTTTGAAGTATATGAAAGCTATTTTGACCAGGTTGTAACCCTTGCGGAATCGAATTTGTTTGATATTATCGGTCATATTGATTTAGTGAAGATTTTTAAGTATGTCCCTGACGATGAAAGCTTTTTGCTCGAACAATATGACAGAGCCACAACTGCCCTGGCCAAATCAAAAACTTGCGTTGAAATCAGCACCGCCGGCCTTAGGAAGCCTACCCAGACATTATACCCAGATCCGAGGCTACTGAAAATGTGTTTTGCTAAGCAGATTCCAATCGTTCTGTCATCCGATGCTCACGTTCCTGAGCATGTAGGCGCGGATTATGACCAGGCACTCCAGCTTGCTAGGGAAGTCGGCTATAAAGAAATCATGACCTTCGCAAAAGGCGAGCGCAAAGCTTACCCGCTAGGATAGCATGTGCGGAAAATTAAATTTAAAATGGAAGCTTAACAACAGAAAACCGGGCAAAAAAGTAACGGGTTCGGATATCTATCACAAACTGTTAATTTTGATTGTAAAAAGTAATGTCTGTGGTATATAAAAATGTTATTGGTTTTGTGGACCAAATTGCTATACCGGCAATTTGGTCTTTTTGTTTTGTAGGGCATTTATAAACCATTGGCTTTGTTAAACAAGGCTGTTGATTTTCGTTCCAGGCACTTCGCTTTCCTCGTGGCGTGCGGTGAGCCTCCTCGTCGCTTCGCTTCTGCGGGGTAAAATGGCCCTTCTTCTCAGGCCATTTCTACCTAGGTCTCACCTGCCCTCTAAATCCCGAAGGAGTCTACGCGCCTTCCATTACAATCAACAGCGTTTAAAAATCAACATTCAGCTTTAACTGAGCCA
>NZ_JBYNSB010000034.1:0-122674 GCF_057785455.1 Mesobacillus sp. | reverse complement strand
GATTTTCCTTCTAAAAATAAGGCTTTGTTAAACAAGGCTGTTGATTTTCGTTCCATGCGCTTCGCTTTCCTCTGAAAAATTATGAAAAAGCCCAATTGCCGGCTTTTTCAAGAGCAAATTTTTCTTGGGGCGTGCGGTGAGACTCCTCGTCGCTTCGCTTCTGCGGGGTAGAAATGGCCTTTCTTCTCAGGCCATTTCTACCTAGGTCTCACCTGCCCGCTAAATCCCGAAGGAGTCTACGCGCCTTCCACTACAATCAACAGCGTTTAAAAATCAACATTCAGCTTTAACTGAGCCAAAAATAAAAAAGGCATGCATTGCATGCCTTTTTCTATCTGATTCTATTTTTCCTCAACGCGTTCGTGGTCGCAGCAATCACATTTTTTTGAATAAAGAACTGAAACTTTTTCATCCTCGAAATGGTCAATTGTAGAATTGCAAGTTTGACAAACGATTGTACCCATCTTTTCAAACCCCTTTTCGTTTTGATAAATTTGTAAGCGCTTAAGTTTCTTTAAATATATAATAATATAACTTTATTAGTTTTTCAAGCCTAAATAGTATAACACTTTTATATTTTTTGATATGTGTTTTTTTGTAATGCCAACACATTTATATTCCTAAACGTTTATTAGTATGACATATATTTTTTTAACTTTGTTAAACAAGGCTGTTGAATTTCGTTCCAGGCGCTAAGCTTTCCGAGATGCAACATTAAGCTTTAACAGAGCCATTTTTTAAAAAGGTACCGCATATAGCTTTGTATAGCTCAGCTTTTAAACACCAGGCATGACTGCAAACAACTATGTATAATTTAGGCAAAAATAAAAACAGGCCCTCTTCGGCCTGCCTTTTTACAGCTTTTATTCGTACTGAGTCTGGAATGGAACTGTTGGCAGTTCTTCATTGAAGAATAATGCCAGATCTTCAGCCTGTCGGACTTCATCAATATGGAATGCTCTCTGTAAGTATTCTACGTCTTCAATGTCCCTAGGGTCGAGGAGTGCCGAACGTCCCGTCTGCATGCACACAACGAGTGGTTTACCGAAAAACATATTAGTATAAACAATCCCAAAGTCATACCGAGTGTCATAGGTAGTGAACCCTACGAATCTTACTTGAACCTTTTCATGTTCATCATAAAGCTTTTCGAATAATTCCATATGCCGCCTCCTTTTTAAATTAAATATTTAGAATATTATTATAATTCATATTCACAAAAAAGGCAAATCATATCAGGTTAAAAAGCTTTTAATCTATTGTCAAGGTTTTTCCCTGAGTGATAAAATGAGGGGGAATAGATTGGAAAAGGGGATTGGACAATGTCTAGTAATGCTTATATCAAGCTTGTTCCATCATCAACTCAGCAAGCCATTTCCACCGAAGAATTAAAGGATTTATTTAACTACTACAAGGAAATCACCTCTAAAACTGGTGACCAGGTTGGCTGGAATTATGGAAATTCCGCTTTCCCTTATGAAATCAAGGAGAAGGAAGACGGCAAAGGAACCTGGTTTTATCTGCAGTCCTCACAGGACCGCTATACAGCGATATTAATTGGAGTAGATAAAGAAACAATCGCAGCTGAAGATGGAACTGATCGTGAGCAAACATACATACAAGTCACTCTTCCTCCGACGGCAACCGCTGGCGATAAAGGAAAAGCGAATGAATTCAGTAAGTTTTTGGGTAAAAAACTTCAGGGAGAACTGCATTTATTCAATGGCAGAGTCATGTATTTCTACCCAAGAAAATAATATGGTCAATTATTGACAAGTCAAAAAAGAACGGCTGCAGTTGGCAGCCGTTTCTTTTATGGTGTTTCAATTAAAAGAGGCTCTGCTATTCTTTTATGGTGTTTCAATTAAATCAGGATCTGCTATCTTAAACCCTTTCTTCTGAAGTCCGATGACGATATCACCAAGAGCAGCGCTAGTCCACTCGCGGTCATGCATTAATAAATTTGCGCCATTTCTCAGCAAAGGAGTATTGACCATTATGTCGGCTAAAGCATCCCTGGATTGGTAGCCTTTTTCCCAATCGTATCCATATGACCAGTTCATCAGGAGCATTTTCTCTTCAGCAGCAAGATTCATGCTATAATTTGTGTTCATACCGAAGGGTGCACGGAAAAATTTTGGCCGCTCACCAATCAATTCTTCAATCCTGTCATTCAAACCGACAATTTCCTGCCTTTGCTGTTCCTCCGTCAAATCTTTTAATGCCTTGTGGGTATATGTATGGTTCCCAATGGGAAAGCCCATCTGATGGATTTGTTTCAGTACTTCCCCTTCTTCTGGAGTATCAATGAAATGGCCATTGACAAAAAAGATTGCTTTTACATTCAAGTCTTTCAGAGTTTTTGCCATAGTTAAAGCATACTTGTCCGGAGCATCATCAATAGTCAATAAAACAACTTTTTCTGCAGGGTTCTTTATGCTTTGAATAGAGAAATCTTCTTTCATTCTGTATTCAGGTACAGCTGCAGCAGGCTCTTCGGGTACCTTTGCTTCGTTAGCTTTTCCCGATGCTTCCTCAATTTCACCTTCTGCTTTTTCACTTTGCTGGTCCACATTATCCACATTTCGCTTTTGTTTCTGTTCAATCTCTGCTGTTTTTTCAACCTTGCCTCCCTGCTCCGCTTTTTCAGCCCCACAGGCTCCTAACAGCGTTACAAGCAATCCTGCGATTAAAACTGCATAGATTCTCAACCCAATCCCTCCTGCTGACATTTCCCTGCTGCAATCTCTCACACAATTATTGACATCGTTAAATGAAATGATGCATATAAAGCCAGGCTGACGACTGTAATAAGAAAAGTCTTTTTGGCTGATTTCATAATGTAATTGCCGATGATGATTGCCAGATAGAAAAAAACTAAAAACATAATAATATTATAAATCGGATGATCATGTTTGGACAGCCATTCTATAAATGTATACCCACTCCAAATGATTAATTGCAGCAAGATCACTGTATACATCCGCAACTCTTACACCACCAATAACTAAATTATCTCTTCCCTGACATATGAAAGCTAAACCTAAGGTTGTTTTATATTATATGTCCAATTGACAAGGATATTTTTCATTTATGTAACATTTCAATAACATCTCGGGTTTTTGGAAATTACTGTGATAATATATGGACAAACATTAACGTGTTTCCACGAATCCGAAAAAAAGTGAGGAAAAGAGAAATGAAAGGTCTATCTTTTGTTTTTGTCGCTTCGTTCCTTTTCTTGACGGCTTCCTGTAACCCAGAAAATGATGCAGAGGATTTAATACAAAATGGAGATATAATGCAAGTAGTATTTTTTTCTGATGAAGAAGATTATTTGCATGAGGCATCCTATTATGATGCAATCCTCGAATTAAAGAAAGCATATCCTGATGAATTCAAAAATATGAAAGTCATTCCAGCATCAAATGCCAAGAAGTATCATGAGCTATTTCAAGTGACCCAGTTCCCTGCCCTTCTCGTTGTCCATGGAGAAGAGGTCATCGCAAATGTTAACGGCAGTGTTTCAAAAGCCCAAATCATCGAGCCGCTGACGGCCGTCCTGGAAAATGACCAAAGATAAAAAAATCCTTTCCTAAGCGGAAAGGATTTTTTCATTATATGTTATTTTACGATATGGATTGGGCTTCCAATCGCTACTTCCGCAGCTTCCATAGTGATTTCTCCAAGCGTTGGGTGAGCGTGGATTGTCATTGCAAGATCTTCTGCAGTCATTCCCGCTTCAATCGCGAGACCAAGTTCAGCAATCATATCAGATGCATTCGGACCAGCAATCTGGGCACCGATTACAATCCCATCTTCCTTGCGAGTGACTAGCTTCAAGAAACCATCTGTCTGGTTAAGGGAAAGCGCACGGCCGTTGGCAGCAAATGGGAACTTGGCTGCAACGATGTCAAGGCCTTCATCCTTCGCCTGCTTTTCTGAATATCCAACAGAAGCCAATTCTGGGTCAGAAAATACGACTGCCGGGATAGCCAGATAGTCAATTTCAGATGGATGTCCAGAAATCGCCTCTGCAGCAATTTTAGCTTCATATGAAGCTTTGTGCGCAAGTGGCGGACCTTCAACAACATCTCCGATTGCATAGATGTTGCTTACATTCGTGCGGCATTGCTTGTCAATCTTGATAACACCGCGGTCGGTCATCTCAATGCCTACTTGCTCAAGTCCAAGTTCATCAGTATTTGGCTTTCTTCCTACCATTACGAATACATAATCAGCTTCGACTTTCTGCACTTCGCCTTTTGCTTCATATGTGACAGTTACTCCAGTTTCTGTTTCTTCTACACCTTTAGCAAGTGCTTTAGTGATAATTTCCGCACCTTTTTTCTTCAGGTTGCGGCTAACCAATGAAGACATCTGTTTTTCGAATCCGTTCAGGATTTCGTCAGCACCTTCAAGGATTGTTACCTTTGTGCCAAAGCTAGCGTAAGCTCCGCCAAGCTCTGTACCGATGTAGCCGCCGCCGATTACAACGATGCTCTGTGGCAGCTCCTGAAGGTTAAGTGCTCCAGTTGAATCAAGCACACGCTTGGAATATTTAAAAGCTGGAATCTCGATTGGGCGAGATCCTGTAGCGATAATTGCATTTTTGAAAGTGTAAGTCTGGGCAGAATTTTCATCCATAACACGAATTGTATTCGCATCAACAAAATAAGCCTCGCCTCTAACGATGTCAATCTTGTTGCCCTTTAATAGACCCTCAACGCCGCCAGTCAGCTTTTTAACTACACCTGCTTTGAACTCCTGGACTTTAGAAAAATCAAGTGTTACATTCTCAGCCTTGATTCCCATATCTTCAGAGTGCTTTGCATTTTCGTATCTGTGACCAGCAGAGATCAATGCCTTTGAAGGAATGCATCCAACGTTAAGGCAAACACCGCCAAGATTTGCTTTTTCAACAATAGTTACTTTTTGGCCTAGCTGGGCAGCACGAATGGCTGCCACATATCCACCAGGACCTGCACCGACGACAAGAGTGTCAGTTTCGATTGGAAAATCTCCTACTACCATTTTTTACCCCTCCATTAACAATAGTTCTGGATCGTTCAATAGGCGCTTGATGTGGTTCAATGCATTCTGTGCAGTTGCGCCATCGATCATTCGGTGATCGAAGCTTAATGATAGCGCAAGTACCGGAGCAGCAACGATTTCGCCATCCTTAACTACTGGTTTTTCTGCAATTCTGCCGATACCAAGGATTGCAACTTCCGGATGATTGATAACCGGAGTGAACCATTGTCCGCCAGCAGAACCGATATTTGTGATTGTGCATGAAGCACCTTTCATTTCATCTGGAGCTAATTTGCCGTCACGAGCTTTTCCTGCAAGTTCGTTGATTTCATTTGAAATAGAGAATACAGACTTACGATCTGCATCTTTGACTACAGGGACAAGCAAGCCTTTTTCAGTGTCAGCAGCAATACCGATGTTGTAGTAGTGCTTGTGAACGATTTCGCTTGAAGCATCATCTAATGATGTGTTCAATGCTGGATATTCACGAAGTGCACTTGTTAATGCTTTTACCACGTAAGGAAGGAATGTAAGCTTAATTCCTTTTCCAGCAGCAACTTCCTTGAACTTCTTGCGGTGAGCAACAAGCTTCGTTACATCAATTTCATCCATAAGTGTAACGTGAGGAGCTGTATGCTTAGAATTAACCATTGCCTTGGCAATCGCTTTTCTGATTCCGCTCATCTTCTCACGAGTTTCTGGATACTGGCCTTGTGGAATCGCTTGAGCTGCTGCTGCCTTTGGTGCTTCTTCAGCTGGTGCAGCCTGTGGTGCTTCAGCTTGTGGAGCCGCTGCTGCAGTGCCGCCGCTCAAGAAGCTGTCGATGTCCGCTTTTACGATTCGGCCGTTTTTGCCAGATCCAGGCACTTGGCGAATATCCAAGCCTTTTTCACGTGCATATTTGCGCACAGATGGCATAGCCACGATACGGCGGTTTGGATCTACGTCCACTTGTGGTGCAGCAGCTGCGCCAGCGCCAGTGCCTGCTGCAGGAGCAGGAGCTTCTGTTGCTTCTTTTTTAATATCCTGGCCAGCTTCTAATGTAGATTGAACCTGTGCTTCTGTTTTTTCTTGCTTAGGCTGTTCAGCAGGAGCATGGTCTTCTTCGTCACCTTTGAATTTCAAGTCTTCATAACCAGGTGCATCAAAAGTTACCAGTACTTGTCCAACGGTTGCGACAGTTCCTTCTTCAACTAAAACCTCTTCTACAGTACCAGCAACTGGTGATGGGATTTCTACTACTGCTTTATCATTTTGTACTTCACAAAGTACGTCATCTTCTTGTACCTTATCGCCAGGTTTAATAAACCACTTGACTATTTCACCTTCGTGAATGCCTTCGCCGATATCTGGCAGCTTAAATTGGAATGCCAATGGAATTCACCCTCCTAAGTAATTTCGTTTCTGTTATTAACAGATTAGAATTCAAGAACTTTCTTAGCTGTTTCGATTACATCTTTGTAGTTAGGAAGCCATACAGTTTCTGCCTGGGAGAATGGGAATACTGTATCAGGTGCAGCCACTCTTAAAACTGGAGCTTCAAGGCTAAGAATAGCGCGGTCATTGATTTCAGCCACGATTTGTCCTGCCATGCCAGCCTGTTTTTGCGCTTCCTGTACAACGATTGCTCTTCCAGTTTTTTCAACTGATGCAATGATTGTTTCAATATCGAAAGGCATTACAGTCCTTAAGTCGATTACTTCTACAGAATGACCTTCTTTTTCAAGCTCTTCTGCTGCTTTTAAAGATTCATGGACCATTGCACCGTAAGTAATGATGGAAAGGTCAGTTCCTTCACGCTTGATGTCTGCTTTTCCTAATGGAATAGTGTATTCTTCTTCTGGCACTTCCTGGCGGAATGAGCGATAAAGCTTCATGTGCTCAAGGAAGATTACTGGATCATTATCACGGATGGATGAAATCAGCAAGCCTTTTGCATCATAAGGAGTTGAAGGGATAACAACCTTCACGCCTGGCTGCTGTGCAACCATTCCTTCAAGGCTGTCTGCGTGCATTTCAGGCGTATGTACGCCTCCGCCGAATGGTGAACGGATCGTTACTGGAGAAGTATATGTTCCGCCTGAACGGTAGCGCATACGAGCCATCTGACCAGCAATAGAGTCCATTACTTCGAAAACGAATCCGAAGAACTGGATTTCCGGTACTGGACGGTATCCTTGAAGGGAAAGTCCGATCGCAAGTCCGCCGATACCAGATTCAGCTAGCGGAGTATCGAATACACGATCTTCTCCGAATTCTTGTTGCAGGCCTTCAGTCGCACGGAAAACACCGCCGTTAACTCCTACGTCTTCCCCGAATACAAGTACGTTAGGATCGTTCTTCAGCTCTGTGCGCAGAGCATCTGTAATTGCTTGGATCATTGTCATTTGAGCCATGGCTTACTTCGACTCCTTCTCTTTATATATTTCATACTGTTCTTGCAAGTGGTTTGGCATTTCTTCATACATGATGGACATCAGGTCAGTAACCTTTTGTTTTGGTGTATTATCTGCCTCTTTGATCGCTTCTTTAATATCTTCTTTAGCCTTCTCAATTGTTTCGTTTTCCAATTCCTCAGTCCAAAGATTCTTCTTCTCAAGGAATTTACGGAAACGCACTAGTGGATCTTTCTTTTCCCACTCATTGTCGAGGTCAGCCGTACGGTAGCGAGTTGGGTCGTCACCAGCCATTGTATGAGGACCGTAACGGTATGTCATTGTTTCAATTAATGTAGGGCCTTCTCCATTGATTGCACGTTTACGAGCTTCAAGAGTTACAGCATAAACAGCAAGCGGGTCCATGCCATCTACCTGGATTCCAGGAATTCCTGCAGCTACTGCTTTTTGTGCGATTGTCTTGGCAGCAGTTTGCTTTTCAACAGGAGTTGAAATTGCGAAACGGTTGTTTTGTACAAAGAAGATTGCTGGAGCTTTGTATGCACCTGCAAAGTTGATACCTTCGTAGAAATCACCCTGAGATGAACCGCCATCACCTGTGTAAGTTACCGCAACAGCCTGAGCTCCGCGCTTCTTCATGCCCAATGCAACACCTGCAGCCTGAATATATTGTGCACCAATGATGATTTGCGGAGAAATCACATTTACACCTTCAGGAATCTGGTTTCCTTTGAAGTGGCCGCGTGAGAATAAGAATGCTTGTGTAAGCGGAAGACCATGCCAGATCATTTGTGGAACATCACGGTATCCTGGAAGGATAAAGTCTTCTTTTTCAAGAGCGAATTGAGATGCCAACTGGGACGCTTCCTGTCCTGCTGTTGGCGCATAGAAACCAAGGCGTCCTTGACGGTTTAAAGAGATAGAACGCTGATCAAGGATACGTGTGTAGACCATACGCTTCATCAATTCCTGTAATTGCTCATCTGAAAGTTCAGGCATTGCCGCTTCGTTCACGACCTCGCCTTCTTCGTTTAGAATTTGGAACATCTCGAATTGGCTTTCGATAGTCTCGAGCTGCTTAACTGCATCAAGAGAGTTATTTTTTGTTTTAGATGCCATACAAGCCACCTCTTCCTTTCTTCCTCAATAATTTTTTAATTAATATACAGAAATAGGTTACCCAAATTCAGGATAAACTTCCCCGGGTTTCTAAATACATCTGAGAGCAAATTTGTATTGAGATTATTTAAATAGGCAGAAACACATAACAATGAAAGCCGATAATCTATACTCAGCGGATCAGTGTCTGTGAACACACCATTAGTTAGTTTTCCACAGATGGACTATAAAAAAACTATTTCGCTTGCATTTATCCTGTATCAGTGAAAACCAAAAATAAAGTAATACAATTCACTCATTCGATTTTTAGTTTACATCACTAAAATAAGTCCGTCAAATACTTAGTTTTATCTTTTCTAATTTTATTCACCATCAATATGTTGCAATCTACCCGAGCCAACTGTATTAGTAAATATTTATTACTGTACTATAATAAATCAACCATGATGCAAACTGTACCACCCCACCAATCCTTCATCGCTTTAAACCGCTGGGGGTCAGACCCCCACTCCTTTACCGCATCACCGCGCCGGGGGTCAGACCCCCGGCGCGGTGATGCGTCAGAGCAATAAAAAAAAGCCTGCATCGTGGATGCGGGCTGTTTGGTGTTTATTTTTGTTCGGTTTTCACTTCGATTCCAGCTTTTTTGTAGAATTCCATTTTCTCTTTATTGTATTGATCTGTCTTTTCGTTGAAGGCCTGGTTATTTTTCAGGACAGTTTCATATACCTGGTTGACTTTATTGATTTGTTCTTCGAGCTTTTCGAAGCTCAGGTCCTTATCCTTCAGCATTTCATATAATTCTTTATCGTATTGAATGCCTTGTTTATAGTTTTTGTACAATTCATCATGGATGGAGTATCTTTCTTCCATTGTTTTCTGCAGGCCTTTTGCTTGCTTTTCCAGTCCAGGATCCTCAATGTCTTTCATGATGTTTTCGACATTCTTGAATTCCTTTTCTGATTCCTTGATGCTTTCTTTTTCTTTTTCGATATGTTCACTTCTTTTTTCAGCTATTTGAAGAGCTTCATCCGCCAATTTGACGATTTGGTCATATTCTTTCATTCCCAAAGAAATAATTTGCTCATATATTTTCTTTTCCTGCTTCTCCAATTCAACTAATGGGTCCTGCTGTTCTTCAAATCCCTTTTCTACAGACACTACCTTTTCAAGGGCTTCGAACATCTTCTCCTCTGGTGACGGCTGGCCCATACACCCGGCAAGACTCAGAATTCCAGTCACCAATATAATGGACAAACTGAATTTTTTAATAATGGACAAAATAAATACCTCCTCATAGATACCAATTTTACTATAGCGATTACGACGAGTTTTGACAATTAATTTGGAAGGGGTAAACATCGGTTAATAAAGGAAAAGCCCTATGTTCAAATCAATCAAATTCCTCACAACGCTTTTTTAATTGATTAAAAACAGAAAGTTTCCTGGATAAATGCTTGTCCTGGAATATGTATATTCTTTTACCCACAAGTATATGCCTTGGGCGCAAGCCTATACCATTTCCGCAAAAATGCATAGGCTATAGAAATCGCCAGAAGAAGATTGGCGATACACAGATCAGAGGAGGTTTTTTAATATGTATGGTTACGGTTACGGATGTGGATATCCGGGTTATGGCTACGGAAGAGGATTTGCCTTGATTGTTGTTTTGTTCATACTCCTCATTATCGTAGGCTGCTCATGCAGTAAATTCTTTTAACGTTCCCAGGGAAGGTGCCCAATAAGCAGCTTCCCTTTTTTATAGTTTTTCTAGTTAACTTTTTACAGTTCTTTTGTTAGACTTAGGACATTACATAGTAAACAGCCTGAGGTGAAGTATATGTTGACAATGGATGACATAGTGCGTGATGGACACCCGGTCCTCCGCAAGGTAGCAGAAGAAGTTTCATTGCCTCCGTCAGAAGAAGATAAGGCAATTCTAGAAAGCTTGATACAATACGTCAAGAACAGCCAGGATCCCGAAACTGCCAATAGATACAGCCTTCGCCCCGGTATCGGACTTGCCGCACCGCAAATTAATGTTGCAAAAAGAATGATCGCTGTCCATGTAACAGACGAGAAAGATAATCTTTACAGCTACGCACTGTTCAATCCCAAGATCATCAGCCATTCTGTTGAGCGTTCCTACCTGGCAGCAGGTGAAGGATGCCTTTCTGTAGATGAATCCATCCCTGGATATGTCCCTCGCTACGCGAGAATCACAGTAAAAGGAACAGACCTGGATGGAAAGGAAGTCAAACTAAGATTAAAAGGGCTTCCCGCAATTGTATTCCAGCATGAAATCGATCATTTAAACGGCATCATGTTCTATGACCACATCAATAAACAGGATCCATTTGCAGATATTCCAAATGCTGCGCCAGTTGAAAGATAAAAGCCGAATCATCGCTGATTCGGCTTTTTATTTTCCGCATTAGTTTTTCAGATTAGCTTGAGCTCCTTCAAGCCATGCCAGATTCCATCATCATCTACATCTTTTGTAACAAGATTGGCATGCTCCTTCAATTCAGGGACGGCATTGCCCATTGCAACTCCAGTTCCTACAGCTTTCAGCATTTCAAAATCATTCAGACCGTCTCCAAAAGCATAGGCATCTTCAATTTTGAAACCTAAACGTTCAATCATTTTCTTGATTCCTTCTGCTTTAGAGCCTCCAGCAGGCAATATATCCACTGAAAACGGATGCCACCTAATAAAGGTAAACTCCGGATAATTCTCTCTATAATACTCCTCTTCCCCTTCTGGAGAAAAAAGCAGGCTCTGATACAGCTCCCTTCCCATATAGAAATTATCATCATGGTCAGGGTGAGCAAATTTCAGGGTGCCAAGGCTTGTTTCAATATAGTCATGATGCTGGACAGATGCCTTCATGGTCATATGGTTCATGAACACTACTGGATGTTCCTTTTCGTGGGCTTTTTTATAAAGCTCCTCTATTTTCTTGCTATCCAATGGATTTTGGTAAATAGGCTCGTTTTCAAAAACTACATACTGGCCATTGAAGCTGACAAATGAATCAATATCAAGCTCCTTTCTCAGCCCTTCAAACATGAAAGGTGCCCTTCCTGTGGCTATGGCAACAAATATTCCATTTTCCTTTAGCAGGCTGATCGCTTCCTTAGTAGAGGAAGGAAGGTTTTTATCATGATCCAGCAATGTTCCGTCAATGTCAAAAAACACAATTTTGCTCATACTTATCTCCTTTGTTGCAACATTCTTTGAAGTTTTCTTTTTACTGATCATACAAACAATATGTATATATCAAGGGAGTCTATCAAAATAATCAGTGCTTGTACATTAAAACGCAGGTTTAACTTTGGCAAATTAATGACAATTTATGTAATTCCAACAATACCCATGAAAAATTTTGCTATTTCATCATATAATATAAACAAAAAGATAGGATTTTAAGAAATAATCTTCTCTAAA
This sequence comes from Mesobacillus sp., assembly GCF_057785455.1. NCBI lineage: Bacteria > Bacillati > Bacillota > Bacilli > Caryophanales > Bacillaceae > Mesobacillus > Mesobacillus sp. Next base: position 110,675 of record NZ_JBYNSB010000034.1, on the reverse strand, counting down.
CTTTTCCTTGTTTACTTTACTTTGGACAAGGATAGTTTAAAATAAGAACTAAGGAGATGATCCACTATGTTGAAGAAGCTAAGGAAGAAGCTCTTAAAACAGTGGAAAGATTTGCTTCGTAAAAAAACAATCGCTTAAATTTTTTGAGCCCTTCAAACTTGCGAAGGGCTCCTTCCTTATTGTAAATTGGTTAATAGCGGAAAAAAAGAGATGTTATCAGCAATTTAAAATGGAATCTATAAAGGCCCTTTTCCTAATATCGCGGGTCTCACAAGCTGAGTCATACTCCATTTGCAATGCAGGGCTGAAAAAAGCACGGAGTACGTTACCTCAACCTTAAAAAGCAAATGATATGAATGTGCCATAATTAATAACAATGTACGCATTGTTAATTTTTATAAAATAGAAAATAGTGAAACTAATTAAGGAGAGAGATTGATCATGATTTTTAAAGTTTACTTCCAGGAGTCAAACAAGCAGGTACCGGTTCGCGAAAAAACAAAAACTATATATGTGGAAGCTGAATCTGAAAGAGAAGTTCGCAAACAAATAGCTGACCGTCAATACAATGTAGAGTATGTAGAGGCTGTAGCGGGTAATTATTACGAATATGAGAAACAAAAAGAAGACTTTGAAGTATTGGAGCTAGGATAATTTATGAAATTTGTTAAAAATGACCAAACAGCCGTATTCGCTCTTGGTGGACTTGGCGAAATCGGCAAAAACACGTATGGCGTGCAATTCCAGGACGAAATCATCCTGATTGATGCGGGCATTAAATTCCCGGAGGATGAGCTGCTGGGAATTGATTATGTCATTCCGGATTATTCATACCTTGTCAAAAATGAAGATAAAATCAGAGGTCTTTTTATAACGCACGGCCATGAAGACCACATCGGCGGTATCCCTTATTTGCTGAGGGAAATCAATATCCCGATTTACGGCGGCAAACTGGCGCTTGGCTTAATCAGGAACAAGCTTGAAGAACACGGCCTGCTGCGCAAGGCAAAGCTGATTGAGATAAAGGAAGATGACATCATTAAGTTCCGTAAGACTTCAGTCACCTTCTTCAGGACTACCCATAGTATTCCTGATTCATATGGTGTTGTTGTCAAAACACCACCTGGGCAAATTGTCCATACCGGAGATTTCAAATTCGATTTCACACCGGTCGGTGAACCAGCTAACCTGACAAAAATGGCGGAGATCGGAAAAGAAGGTGTGCTTTGCCTCCTGTCCGACAGCACAAATGCTGAAGTTCCTCATTTTACAATGTCAGAACGTCGAGTAGGCGAAAGCATCCAGGATATTTTCAGGAAAGTGGACGGACGGATTATCTTTGCCACTTTCGCATCGAACATCCATCGATTGCAGCAGGTAACTGAAGCCGCAGTCATGAACGGAAGAAAAGTAGCAGTCTTCGGAAGAAGCATGGAATCTGCCATCACTATTGGACAAGAACTAGGTTATATCACTGCACCAAAGGATACATTTATCGATGCACAGCAAATTAACCGCCTCCCTGCCAATCAGGTTACTATTTTATGTACAGGAAGCCAGGGTGAGCCTATGGCAGCATTATCAAGAATTGCTAACGGCACCCACCGACAAATTCAAATCCAGCCTGGAGATACAGTTGTATTTTCTTCTTCGCCAATCCCTGGGAATACTATTAGCGTGAATCGTACGATCAATATGCTTTCCCGTGCTGGCGCTGATGTGATCCATGGCTCGCTGAACGATATCCATACTTCCGGTCACGGCGGCCAGGAGGAGCAAAAATTAATGCTCCGCTTGATAAAGCCAAAATACTTCATGCCAATTCATGGTGAGTTCAGAATGCAGAAAATGCATTCTAAATTAGCGAATGATTGCGGTGTACCTGAAGAAAACTGCTTTATCATGGATAATGGTGAAGTATTGGCACTTGGAGACAATGAAGCTCAGGTCGCAGGCAAAATCCCTTCTGGAAATGTATACATTGACGGCAGTGGTGTCGGTGATATTGGCAATATCGTCCTTCGTGACCGCAGAATCCTTTCAGAAGAAGGGCTTGTAGTCGTTGTGGTCAGCATTAATATGAAGGATTTCAAGATTGCTGCTGGCCCTGATTTAATTTCACGCGGTTTCGTCTACATGCGTGAGTCCGGCGATCTAATCAATGACGCTCAAAGCCTGATTAACAAACATTTGAATAAGGTGATGGAACGAAAGACAACTCAGTGGTCAGAAATTAAAAATGAAATCACTGATACTCTTGCTCCATTCCTTTATGAAAAAACAAAACGGCGTCCAATGATCCTTCCGATCATCATGGAGGTTTAATATTTGCAAAAAAGGCCAGGGCAAATGCCCTGGCCTTTTTTGCTGCTTCAATTTTTTTCATGCTTTAACTCCCACCCAACCCATAATAGATTAAGTATTTGAGTCAATATCCTGATTTTCAGTCCGTTTCACGTATTTCCTGACAATCAGAATGATAGCGGCAACGATCAATGACACTATCGCCAAAATTGGCAGGTTGCCGACAAGGAAAACAATGATCGCTGAACCTGCAGATAAAAGTATATTAATATTATCTGCAAACTGCTTTTTAATTTTTTGCCATGTGTTCAAGTTCTCATTATCAATCTTAGGGACCGTTACTTGATTTTCTTCAACATTTATCGTCACCGTAGAAAAAGCTGTCTGGTTTTCAAGGAACTTCTTCCTGCCTGCAATTTGTTCGATTTCCTCCTGTACATTTGCAAGATCTGAAGAAATCTTTAATAAGTCCTCTGTTTTCTGGGCATTCTTCATAAATTCAAGCAGTCTTGCTTCAACGGCCCGCTTTGACCGCAATCTCGATTCCAAATCCACATATTCTTCTGTCACATCCTGCCCGGTTACCTGGCGGTTATAAACCTCGACAGACAATCCTTCTGCATCATTCAGAAATGCCTGAAAATGCTCCTGAGGAATCCGGAATGTCATCATTCCGCTTTGCTGACCATCTTCATAACTGCTCGAGCTGGACTGCACGATATACCCATTATAGCCTTTTGCTTTTTGTTCCAGTGCATTCCTGGCTTTCTCAAAATTTTTGACCCTCAAATTCATTTCGGCATTAAAGATAACCATTCGTTGGACAGTGTCCACTGTAGTCTTGTCCGTGCCTTTGTCAGCAGTGTTTGAATTCTGTTCACTTTCAGAAAGAGCCAGCTCTTCTTTCGCTGTATTGTCCATTGATTCGGATGTATCTCCATCTCTTGCTGCCTTTGAATCACTTTTATCCGACATGCCCCCACTGCAGCCAGCCAAAATGATGATGAATGAAAAAATGACCGCCAGGATTTTTTTCGACACAATTAAGCACCCCTTTATTTTCCGGTTTATGTAACAGACGGTTTTATTTCAAAAATGTTACAAAGTAGAAAATAAAAAGCGGGCGTCCGAAAGATTAGGTGCTGCATCTTAATCAGGATAACTCCGTGAAGTTAACAACTAATACTTTTTTTCACTAGCCATAAAAAATGCCTTCAAATTGAAGGCTTTTATACAGCATCCAGCATATTGAATTGCGCCTGAACAAGGTTGTAGTACTCCCCTTCAAGGTCCATCAGCTGTTGATGATTTCCCCGCTCTATTATATGACCATTTTCCAGTACAAAGATATGGTCCGCCTCTCGGATGGTCGACAATCTGTGGGCAATAATGATTGCGGTCCGTCCATTCAGGAGCGTTTTCAGTGCTTGCTGAATCTTCATTTCTGTTTCTGTATCTATGCTTGCTGTTGCCTCATCCATGATGAGGATTTTCGGATTGGCCAAGAGCGCCCTTGCAAAAGAAAGCAGCTGCCTTTCGCCGACGGAAAGGATATTCCCTCTCTCTTCTACCTCAGTCTGATAGCCATTGGGCAATTTCTTTATAAAATCAGAAGCTCCAACAGCTGTCGCTGCAGCTTTGACCTCTTCATCCGTTGCATCTGGCCTGCCAAACCTGATGTTATCGAAGATTGTGCCGGAAAAAATAAAGGTATCTTGAAGGACGATACTTATGTGTTTTCTCAGGCTGCCTATTGAAATCGATTTTAAATCATGTCCATCGACCATGACTTTCCCTGATGTAGGGTCATAGAATCGGCTGATCAAATTGGCGATTGTCGTTTTCCCCGACCCAGTGTGGCCTACAAGCGCCACAGTCTGGCCAGCCTTGATCTCAAGATTGATTCCTTTAAGAGCGGTCCGCTTATCATCATATGAAAATACTACCTTCTCAAATTCAATCGCACCATTCACGTCCTCCAGCACCACCGGATTTTCTGCTTCAGATACGATTGGTTTCTCATCCAAAAACTCAAATATACGCTCAGAGGAGGCCATGCCCATCAATAATTGATTGTAAACCTGGCCCAGTCTTGAAATTGGTTCCCAGAACATCCCCAGGTAAAAAGCGAAGGATACGAAAACACCAATGGAAATCGTCCCATTCTGGATCAATGATGCACCATACCAAATCAGTACGGCAGTCCCAAGTGCATTAGTCAGTTCCACCAGCGGCCTGAACATGGCATTTTTCTGGGATGCGGACTTCCAGCTAGCAAAGGTTTCATGGTTGATTCCATCAAAGAAAGCCATGTTTTCTTTTTCCTGTGTGTATGATTGTGTAACCCTGATCCCCTGAATGCTTTCATTCAAGTGGGAATTGAGTTTCGACTGCTTTAAACGGACATCCTGCCAGGAACGCCTGATATTTTTCCTCAATTTAGTTGAGATCAGGAACATGATTGGCAGGATGATCATAATTGCCATTGTCAATTGCGGGCTCAGTGAAAATAGAATGATAAATATCCCGATCAGCAGGACAATATCCATCAGCAAATTGATGACACCGTTCGTGAAGAGCTCCTGAAGTGAATTAATATCATTCATGATTCTTACAAGAATGGAGCCTGCTGAGCGCTGATCAAAAAAGCGATGCGACAGATTCTGTACATGAGTGAATAAATGCTTGCGCAAATCATAAATGACATTCTGGCCCAACTGGTTCATCCAGCGGATCCTGAAAATATTTGCTATATACGATGCCGTATACAGTCCGGCAATCAGTGCCACCAGCCAGAGAAGCATATTGGCATCTTTATTTTTCACTGCCCGGTCAAGTGTATAGATCCCGATCAGAATCGGGATCACCAGCCTGACGGCAGTCGTGATCATCACCATTGCAATCGATAGCGGCACCAATGTTTTATTGTAAGGCAGAAGATAGCTGAACAGCCTTAGCATCTGCTGCCAGTTAAAGGGCTTATCGATTACCTGGTCAGTAGAATATTGAAATCTCTTCAACACATGTGGATTCGTATTCTTGCTCAAATTCTTCCCTCCTGTTCGCTTCGGATTTGTTTTATCCCGTTTGGCTGACTTTCTGGCGGTCCTTGAATTGGATCTCATAGATCTTTTGATATGCTCCGCCGTTTTTCAATAGCTGCTCATGGGTGCCTCGTTCAGCTATTCTGCCATGATCAAGGACAAGTATTTCATCAGCGTGCTTCAGGGAAGATATGCGATGGGCAATAATGAAAGTGGTTCTTCCTTTCATGACTTCTAGCAGCGCTTTCTGGATTTTGAATTCCGTCTCCATATCGACCGCGCTTGTGGCATCATCAAGGATCAGAATGCTAGGATTCACACAAATAGCCCTGGCAATCGCGATCCTTTGTTTCTGCCCGCCTGACAATCCCATTCCCCGTTCACCAAGAATTGTATCGTATCCATCGGGAAGCTCCATGATGAAGTTATGCGCTTGGGCCCGTTTTGCAGCATCGATGATTTCATCCATCGTGGCGTCTGGCTTTCCGTAGGAGATATTCGCTTTGATTGATGAAGAAAAAAGAAATGATTCCTGCAGCACAATCCCGATATTGCTGCGCAATGAGCTTAATGTATAGTCTTTGATATCACGGCTGTCAATCTTGATTTTTCCTTCGACTGGTTCATAAAATCTCGTCATCAGCTGTGTGATACTTGTCTTGCCTGAACCAGTGGAACCAATCAAGCCAATTGTCTGTCCTGGCCGTGCCCTGAAGGAAATATCATACAAAGCCTCATTATCATCATCGCCATCGCCATACTTGAGCGTAACATTCTGGAACTGGACATCTCCAGCTAGCTTTGCAATATCAGCTGCTTCTTTCAGATCTTTTATTTCTTCTTTTGCCTCGAGGATTTCCAATAACCGTTCACCGGATGCCTTCGATTGAGAAAAGAGATTAACAACAAAACCGAGGTTCATGATTGGCCACATGATATACCATACAAGACTGTAGAATGCGACCAGTTCACCTGGCTTCAATTGACCATCCATTACCAGGTAACCGCCATATCCAAGCAGCAGGACGACACTTATATTCCCCAGAAACTCCATCAGCGGAAAGTATTTAGCCCAAATTTCAGAAGTGAATAAGTATTTGTCCTTATAGTCACCATTTGAATCATTGAACCTGCCAATTTCAAAAGTCTCTCTAGACAATGATTTTACAGTGTTTATTCCGCTGATATTCTCCTGCACCTTGGTATTCAGCTTGCCGAACGATTTCCGTATACCCCTGAACGCAGGATGTACGGCTTTATCGAATTTATAGACTACAACAGCAAGGAATGGCAAGGTAGCAAGTGTAATGAAAGTCAGCGGAATTGAATAATAAAACATTACCGAAAAGCTTATGCCTATTAGCAGGACAAAGCGGATCAGCTCGGAAAAGCCAAAACTGAGAAAGAAACGGAATCCTTCCACATCTGCTGTAAGCCTAGACATCAAATCCCCTGTCTTGGCATTGTCATAATAACGGAATGATAGGAACTGAAGCTTTTCGTATAGAGAATTTCTGAGCTTGTAGACAGAGTAGATACCGAAAAGGTCACCAGTATATTGATAGATATAAGTACAAATGCCTTTTACAGCCATAATGCCGATAAAGCCAGCTGCAAGCAGTGGTATAAGCTGATAATCGCCGCCTATCACCGCATCATCGATTGTCATCTGAAGGATCATGGGATATATGACCGTAATCGCTGTTACAAGCAGCATAAAGAAGATCGACCATAAAAAATATCCTTTATAAGGCCAATAGTATTCCTTCAATTTTTTAAATGTTTCCATTCAATTCCCCCCTTGGAAAAGAAAAGCACGTATACAATAATATATCGGGTTTCGAAATATATTTCCAGACCTTTTTGAGAATTTTTTTATTTTTTTCACCAGTTTAAATAATCAGTTTTTTTGCGGAGTTACTTTTTTGCGGATGGACTTCCCGATACTAAAGGTGTACGCGTTTTCTTTCTGAAAATGATTAATAAATCACGATATGGCAAAAGCACACAAAAAGGACCGGTTTCATCCGGTCCTGAAAAAATTCATTCTGTGATATCCATTTCATCCAAAACTCGAATCACTCGCTTTTCAATCATTTTCATGCCGCTCCCGCCTGCCTGGAAATGACGGAGCTTGCCTTCCTTATCAAATAAATAGTAAGCGGGGACATATTGGTTTTCAAACGCGTCCGTTAATTTATGCTCACCGTCAATGAAGATAGGCTGGGTGATATCATGCTCAATAGCTGCATTTTTGATTTCCTCCATATTAAGGTCTTTATCAGATCTAGGCATATGGACTGCTATCACGTTCAGCCTGTCTTTATAATTATCCCGTAACTCATTCACCTGGGGCATTGCTTGTTTACAGAGATGGCAGCTTATCGACCAAAAATGAATCAGTGTTGGCTTTTCTCCAGCCAGCTGTTCTTTTAATACTTCACCGTTAAGCCATTCTGTTGCACCAGTAATTTCTGGCATGGGCTGTCGCAATTTCATAAAAAAACCACCCCGCTATTAATGTTTTCATATATATATCAGAATATTAAACACCCAGTATACGCTGTTTAATCTGCTGGAATCAGAATTTTGATAAAGTCTATCTTTAAACAAGGCTGTTAATTTTCATTTCGGGCGCTTCGCTTTCCGCGGGGCTGGCGCTGAGCCTCCTCGTCGCTTTGCTCCTGCGGGGTCTCACCTGTCCAGCTGCGCCCGCAGGAGTCTACGCGCCTTGCACTACAATCAACAGGGTTTAAAAATAACTATTCACCTATATAAGAGCCTTGATAAAAAAAGACCTAACTGATGTCAGGTCTTTTAAATTATCAAACTGATCAAGTGGGAATGTTCTGGCCATCCCATCGTTAAATAACGAAAAGTATTGAGGATGATTGGGTCTAAACATTCTTAATTTTAGTTTAGCATTTTTATATCAGTCGGACAAAACATAAAAACATTTTATTCGTAATAAAAAAGTTACTGGCGGCTTTTATATTCAATATAACCGGACAATACATCTATAGCGGTTCCAATTGCTTTTTCATCAGGGTTCAGCTTTGCATGATGGAGCCCATATCCTGAGTTTACCCCCAGCCAAAACATGAATCCCGGGATTTCCTTCAGCATATAGCCGAAGTCTTCTCCAGTCATGGCTTCCCTGCAGACTAACAAATCAACATTTTCATTTGTATTTGCAAAATCGATAAATTCTCTTGTCAGCTCTTCATTATTGTACACCTGATGGTACATCGCCCCATAATCGATTGCGGTCTTACATTGATAGCCGACTTCAATTCCCTTTACTAGCGCTTCAATCCGTTCTTTTACCTTTGCCATAGATTCAACTGAGAGCGTCCTGATCGTGCCCTCTATCCTTGCAGTTTCGGCTATAATATTCTGGACTGTTCCGCCGGTAATTTTTCCGACCGTGACCACTGCGCTGTCAAGAGGGTCAATATTCCTCGCCACGATTGACTGAAGCTGGGTGACGAGCGCACAAGCGGCCACAATCATATCATTTGTATTATGAGGGTAAGCTGCATGGCCTCCCTTTCCCTCCAGATCGATGAAGAGTTCAGAGGTGTTGGCGAACAGCAAGCCTTCTCTGGTAGCAATCGTTCCCACCGGATATTCTGGTGCAATATGCAGAGCAATGATCATATCAGGCTTCCACTCATGCATGATTTCTGTCTGGAGCATCGGTTCAGCTCCGCCAGGTCCCTCTTCTGCAGGCTGGAAAATGAATAGAAGATTGTCTTCGATTGGATTCTCGATGAAATGAGTAATCAAACCGAGCGCAATAGTCATATGGAAGTCATGGCCACAGGCATGCATCCTGCCTTCATGAAGCGATTGGAAATCGAGCCCAGTAGCTTCTGTTATCGGCAGACCATCTATATCTGCCCGATACCCAATTGTTTTCTTTGGATTCTTTCCGCTTATTTTCACGAATATGCCTGTTTCCCAAGTCTTGATAACGAGCCGCTCACCGGACAGCTGCTTTAAGTAATTCAAAAGGTACTCCTGTGTTTTGAATTCCTTGAAGCCTAGCTCAGGAATCTTGTGCAAATCCCTTCTGATTTTGATTAGGACTTCTTGCTCCATTAACCCTCTCTCCTTATAAAGAAAAGCGTGGATCCACTATCCACGCTTTTACCTCTGCTAATAAAAATCTCTGCTGCAATCCAGATAGTTTTTACAGCTGGCGAAGCTCCTGCTTGATTTCAGTCTTTGATTTTGTTTTTTCATCAATTTCCTTGATGACACGTGCTGGTGTACCTGCAACTACTGTATAAGGAGGAACGTCGTCAATAACAATTGCTCCTGCTGCAACTACTGCACCCTTACCAACTGTAACGCCTTCGAGAACAACAGCGTTGGCACCAATCACGACATCATCTTCTACGATAACAGGCTTTGCAGAAGGTGGTTCTATAACCCCTGCAAGCACGGAACCTGCTCCAATATGGCAGTTCTTTCCGACAGTTGCACGGCCGCCAAGGACTACGTTCATGTCGATCATTGTTCCTTCGCCAATCACAGCACCGATATTGATGGAAGCACCCATCATAATGACTGCGTTGTCGCCAATTTCAACCTGATCCCTGATAATCGCTCCTGGCTCAATGCGGGCTTTGATATTTTTCATATCGAGCAGCGGGATTGCAGAATTCCTGCGGTCGTTTTCAATAACATAGTCTTCAATTTTCGCCTGGTTTGCTTCAATTGCAGGATTGATTTCAGCCCACTCGCCAAAAATAACCCCTGTGTTGCCGCTGATGAAAGTTTTAGAGTTGGAACCAAAGTCGATTCCCTCAAGGTCACCCTTCACATAAACCTTTACCGGTGTTGCTTTTTTGCTATTTTGAATAAACGAAATAATTTCGTTAGCATCCATCATTTTCATTCTAGTTACCTCCAGTTATGTATAACTTTTTTCTAAAAATTACTTTAACAAACAAAAGTATCGAAAACAAGAAAAACTATTTTAGATCTGGGTGGAATCTACAATATGTTCCTTGACGATATCGATGAAAGCCTGAACCTGCTTTAATTGGAAGGCAGATTCGTAGCCAAGAAGCCATGTATCCCGACCCAAGGGCTCGTTGTGCTCATCCTGCAAAGGCACCTTGAATATATCCTTTTCTGCCCCATTCAATGTAATCGCCGGCAGGATTGCATACCCAATCCCATTGAAGGTCATCTGTTTGCAGGTCTCAATCTGGTCAACGATGATCGTCCGGCGCGGGGGAGTCTGGAATTGTCTTAGCCACCAATCCTGGATTTCCTGATAGTAGTTCGAATCACTTTTGAATTGGATAAAAGGCCTGTCCGTATCCAGTACCTGTTCAGGGCTTGTAATTTCTGTATCAACAAGGTACAGATTATCCTTGAATAAATGAATTTTTACACCCTTCCAGTCTGGTGTCCCCCTGATAATCCCAATGTGTACCTGGTCTTCGTATAACGCTCTTGAAATCTCGCTGCTCCAGCCGGTCACCAGCGAGATTTTTGCCTGAGGGTACCGGTTCACATATTTTTTCAGTACCTGGGGAAGCCAATTCTGGCCAACAATTGATGCAACTGCTATTTTAAGCGTTCCATACACCTCTGAATTTAATGCATGGATTGATTCCCTGGCTTTCTCCTCACGGGCAATCGTTTCATTCACAAATTGGATCACTACCTCACCAGCGGGAGTCAGGGTGAGACCCTTTTGCGACCTCAGGAAAAGTTTTGCTCCCCAATCCTTCTCAATGGTCTGGAGCCGCTGTGAGAGCGCAGGCTGAGAAACAAAAAGCCGCTCGGCAGCCTTCCTCATATTCATTTCCTGTGCAAGCACAGAAAGCAGGTGGAATTCTGAAATTGAAGACATCTATTTCCCTCTTCATAAGTTTTCCTTATATTATAAAGCAAAAATCATTCCGAATCATTATAAATATATCGTAAAAAAACTGCGAATTTATTCCGCAGTTTTTTCTTGTTTCGGAAGGAATATGATGAAAAGCATACTTATAACGGCAAAAATCATTACCCAGAAATACACTGAATGAAGGGCTGATGTCAAAGCGTCCTGCATGAGCAGCTTTAATTCAGCAGGCAGCTTCATCCGTTCTTCCTCATTTAAAAGGACATTCGCTGTATCTATCGATAGATTGCTTTCCGTACCGCCGTTTTTTGCCATGTAACTGATAATACTGCTATTCAGGATCCCGCCAAGCAAAGCAGCCCCTACCGTATTTCCCAGATTCCTCATGAACATATTTGCAGCTGTTGCTATACCTCTTTGCTGCCATCCAACAGTACTCTGAATCGAGACTATGAATGCCGTGCTTGTCAGCCCCATCCCTACTCCGACTAAAAAGGATCCAACTGCTGCCCAGACGGGTCCAAGCTCTGGCGTCAGGGTAACGAACATGATACTTCCAAGGATGAGGGCAACACCCCCAGCCACCGAAGTCGCTCTATAGCCAATATTCAATAGCAGTCTTCCTGCTACAGCCGCAGCAATCGGCCATCCAATCGACATCGACGTCAAAGTAAACCCGGCAACAATTGGCGATCTTTCCATGACTCCCTGTACAAAGGCAGGAAGAAAGCTGGAAATGCCTATCAGCATGACTCCAGTTGTCAGAGAGGTCATATTGGCTATGAATATGGAACGTTCTCTCCAAATATTAAAAGGCATCATTGGCTCTTCCGCCTTTTTCTCCTGGAAAATAAACAGGAGAAAAGCAAACACACTAATAATGATCAGACCTATCGTTTTATAGGAGGTCCAGGCCCAATTTGTACCAGCTTCGACCAGCACGATCATCAAGGAACTGATAGCAGCAGTAAGCAGGATGGCTCCTGGATAATCAATTTTATGCTTTTCCTTAACGACATTCTCATGGAGGAACAGCCATAAACCAGCGATGGCAAGTATGCCTAGCGGAACATTGATCCAGAATACTGACCGCCAGCTTACATACTCAACTAACAGCCCTCCTAATGCTGGACCGGTAATTGCCGATATGCCCCATACACTGGATAAATAACCCTGGATTTTTGCTCTTTCTTCCTTCGTATAAATATCGCCGACAATTGTTGTGGCAATCGGAGCTACAGCTCCAGCACCGAATCCCTGGATGAAACGGAAAAGTATCAGCATTTCCATCGTTTCTGCCAGCCCGCAAAGAATCGAGCCAATCAGGAATATTACGATTCCAAATGTCAGGATTGGTTTCCTGCCAAACAAGTCCGAAAGCTTTCCATAAATCAGAACCGTTACTGCATTCATCAATAGGTAGGAAGAGAAAACCCAGCTATACAGCGCAAATCCGCCAAGCTCTCCCACGATCGCAGGCATCGCAGTAGAAATGATTGTTCCCTCTATCGCACCCATGAACATGGCAAGCATGACGGTCACTAACACATACGGGCGTTTCGTTTCCCGTTTTTTTGGTTTTTGCATATTTACTGCCTGTCCCATTTGTCCACCTCATAATAGCTTAGTTAATTATGTAAATTCCCATATTTTATGCAATGCGGAAATCTTATTAGGATGCTTGCCTTGAGGACAAAAAATCCAGCAAAAAAATTCAGCCCCCGCTGGCGGACGGGAGCTGCCTTAAAAAGCATTTACTTTTTCAGATTCCTTTTTATCTGTTTTGAAACGTGCTGTAAAACCGTCCGCCTTGTCAGGATCCCTTCAAAAATGCCTGTTTCATCTTCAATACAAAGAAAAGGATGGTCAACAAGAAGCTCTAATGAGGACTGCAATGTTGAGTGGATGCTAATTCTAGGTATTTTCTTATTCATGGCCTCTTCTACTCGTTTCTTTTCAAGCTGTTCGAATTCGATTCGCTCAAGGCCGAGGATTGAATCCATTATGATGGGTGTACTGATTAAACCTAGAAGACGGTAATGAGGATCCAAAACAGGAATCGCAGTGTACCCGCTCTTGGTCAAAACCAGCAGAGCGTGCTCCAGGCTATTGCCAATTTGCACATGGGCAACTCGTTCAGAGGGGATCATTAAATCTTTAATATTCAATTCCAAAAACTCTCCGCTGTGAAGACTAATCATGGCGAAAACTCCCTAAAATGGATTTCTTACCATTTCATTTTAACATATTTCGGCTACCGTTGCTTTTATTTAGTTTATACATTGGTCAAATGATTTATCAAAATGCTTCCTTTTGGTGCCATAAGAAAAGTACTCCAAATTTTTTTCATAAAAACAATAAAGGAACCTTTCATTTAAAGGTCCCTTCTTGTGATATCTCCAGCTTTTATGAAGAAAATTATTGTTGGATTAAATCAAAAATCTCGATAGTAATCATATCGATGTTGTCGAACTGATACTTCTTAGGTTTTTCTTTTTCATTATATATTTCCAATTCAAATGTTTCCGTTTTTGGGTGGTATGTAACCTGGCATCTACGTTCTCCGTTCACTTCAAAAAAACGTTGTGCAGGCTCTCCCCCGTTAGACTGCTCTTGCAGGTTCTTCAAACGAGTGATGATTCCTTGAAGCTGTGACATTTGCTTCCTCTCCTTTCAAAGCGAAAACCAATTATCTAACAATAGGTTTCTCAATTGCCTTATTTATATCCATGTAAAATGATTTCAGAATATTCTATACCTTATTCTTTACATGTCAATATTAACAGAATAAAATATTGTAAGACGATGTACAAGTAAAAGCTTTGCGAAAGGGAGGGTTTTTTTGAAAAAAACTGTGCAGCTGACCGAAAATATCTATTTAATTGATGATCATGATCTCAGTATGCCTGAACGTACTGGGACGTACGTATTGCTGGAAGAACAGATCGCCATAATTGAAACCTCGGCGAGTCCTTCTGTTCCTTATATTCTGGAAGGTTTGAAAGATCTGCAGGTCAATCCGGAAGAAGTCACATACATAATTGTTACACATATACACCTTGACCACGCAGGCGGGGCAGGGCTTTTGCTGACTCATTGCCCTAATGCAAAGGTTTTTGTCCACCCTAAGGGGGCTAGGCATTTGGCTAATCCATCAAGGCTCATTCTTGGTGCCAAGGCTGTATACGGTGAAAAATTCGATGAACTTTTCCACCCGATTATTGAAGTGCCTGAAGAACGGCTCCTTGTTAAAAATAATGGGGATACACTAAAATTGAGTGAAAAGGTCACCTTGACGTTCTTTGATACACCCGGCCATGCAAACCATCATTTCAGCATTTATCATCCAGCAGCTAATGGCATTTTCTCAGGTGATACTGCAGGCATATACTACCCGCAAATTGCAAGGGAAGGAATTGAGTTTTACCTTCCTACCACTTCTCCAAACCAATTTGATCCTGATAAAATGCTGCAATCGATTGCTCTATATAAAAAGCTCGGAATTGAGAGAATCTTTTTTGGCCACTATAGCATGTCAGAGAATCCAGCTGAAGCGTTCAGCAAGGTAGAGAGCTGGCTTGAGATATTCCTTGATGAAGCTAGACAAGTTGTTTCTACAGTCATGGGGGCTGCAGAGCAGACACAGGTTTTGACCGGCAGACTATACAGCAGAGTCAGGTCCTACTTGACTGAACGTGGATTGAGAGAAGACCATCCAATCAATGAATTGCTGCAGCTGGATGTTAATGTCAGCGCCATGGGCTTGGTTGATTATTTCAGCAAAAATTAGGGAGGATCCACTATAATGAATGACATCATTGTCTATACCCAAAATGATTGCCCGCCTTGCAAGATCATCAAAATGTTCCTCGACGACTATGGCATTGCCTACACTGAGAAGAACATCAATACAGATGACCTGAGCAGGAGAGAATTGACAGAGGTTTATGGTTCATACTCCACTCCAACGATCATAGTCGGCAAAGAAATTGTGACTGGTTTTGACCTGGAGAAATTGAAGCAGGTCCTGGAAATTCAAGATTAGCTCCACAGCAAAAAGAGGCGTCCCATAAGTAAAAAAACAGGTGAAATAATATACTAAAACATAGTATATTTAGCACCATAAATAACAGTTCAAATAACAAACAATAACGCTTGGATTTTAATATCCAAGCGTTATGTTTTCATATTGTCTTCTTCAACTAAAGCCCCGTTTGTAAAATAAGTGTTTGTTACATAAGTCAATTCCTCTTAAAGCAAATCCCATCACCTAAACACTTATATATTCATATAACGAATAATTGGAGATGTTCCTAAAGCTACAATACAAAACACTAATGCTAAGTAGTTATGTCCCAAGCTAAACAGTACATAGCTCGCTAGCAAAAATATGGCTGACTCCAAGAAGAGCTTATAAACCCCTTCAAGTTGGTAAGGGGCTGCAGGCGAACCCCGTAGTGCCCAAATAACCGCCACCACTATGGGAACTCCAATAGCTCCAATAATGTTGCCATAACGGAAACCCCAGAAGCCAAATATGATGAGAGCTAGTATTTCACAAACAAATCTAATTGCCATTATTAAGAGAGTCATTCTTTTTTCTTCCCTTCATCACTAAAAACCAGATAAATTTTGTTCTATAGTCCGTTATTTTAGCTACTCACGAAAAAAGGATATTTGATTCTTGTCCTTTAGAAAACTAGAGGGCAGTTTAAGAAAACTATTTTACAATCTCCATTTTAATTTAACATAAAATTACAATTACCAACTTGGTTTATGATAATCACCATAGCAAATAGCTTGCAAATTAACATAATCATTAGCACGTTGACAATAGCTGTTGTCATTATGTAATTTGGGTTGAGATGCATGCTATTTCAAATGGAAATATCCAATAATAGTTGTTATATAAGGGAAAAAGAAGAGACCAAATCATATTTGATTTGGCCTACTAATCAGTATGCTAATTCGTATGTTCCTCCACTGAAACGGAACTGCTTACCATAAGGGATACCTCATTTTTGCTTATCTGCTGGGCCATTTATAAAAAGCCAAATAAAAGTGTTTTGCTTTCATTTCCGAACATCACTCCGAACTCCATGAATGACCTCAGGGAAGAGAAATTCGGGCCAAAAACAAGTGTCTGGGGAAAAAGCTTTTCTTCCGGTTTACTTTTTGTAATGACACTTTCTTTTGAGACTTCCTGTTCCTTTACTTTTTCAGGGTATGCTTTTGTTATGACTTCCTTCGGTATGTCGTCATAAAGATATTCGGACACCTTCCAGCTCCCATTTTCATTAATCAGCTTAAGCGCTTCATAATGATTTTCATAGCTTACCGGCCCTTCCCCATTCCCAGGGAAATATTCAATCACGTAAATTTCGTTATCCAGATTAACGACTTTTGTTTTATCGGAGAAACCATAAAACGGTATATAATAAGGTGCGAAATCACTGCCATAAGTCTGGTATTGGTTTTCCTGCCCAACAACATTTTCATTTATAAACATCGATTTGTATTCATCTGTAAAATAAGGATCGAGGATCTCTTCAATTTCAGGCATTGATCTTTCCTGGTCACTAAGGCTAACCTGTGCCTCGAATGCCTCACCAAGAAACTCAAACACATCAGCCCTGTCCAAAGAGTCACTTTGGGCATATGTATTTAAAGGCTGCATCCAAACGAACAAAGAAAAAATTAAAAATAATGGCCATAAACGCTTGTCCATTTTTCCTCCCCCTTTTTTAGGAATGTAAGTACCATTTTACCAAGATTTTCCCCAGGGCATGACGTGATTCGTTCGTAAAATACCATCAAGATATGACATAAAACATCTTTCTTATAGTGAATTTACCCCTAAAAAAATCGAACTAACGCAAAAGAAAAAATATTGTATGGAAAATAGTTCTTTATTCCTTCGTGAAGAATTGGAAAGTCATCTGACCAAATTAAAAAAACCCCCGGGACGGAGGTTGATGTTAATATCTTCCTGTTGTTACTGCAAAGTAAATTACGAACAACAATGCAATTGAAAGCACAATGATATATGTCAAAAAAACAGGGTTGCGGATATAGGCATGCCCCTGAACAGCCCCAGGAACCTGGGTATCAAGATTTCCGCCAGCTCTTTTCTGCGCTTTCGTTAAAGACCATGTATAAAACAGTCCGAAAACGAGAACTCCCGCGCCCGCTAAAAGCAGCATTGTCATATAGATGCTCATGTTAATCCCCCTTTGAGAAGGCTATATATATAAATTGCGCTAAATAAGCATCTATATTCTCGGTTCTTATTGTTAAAATAACCCTTCTTTTTCCGAAAGATAAGCCGAGCTTAAATCAACAAACAAGAACTCCTTCTCGTTTAGCGGAAGGGAAAATGTACGGATTACTTCACCGGTTTCTATATCACTGTAACGGTCTGATAATATCCCTTTTTTTCCCGTTCTCATTCTTATGATGTTCTCAAGAAAATATGGTCTCCAGCTCCAGTTTTTATTCAAATATTCTGGCTGCAGCAGCCATTGCCGGTCAGCATTGTAAACATTCGGTGACTTTTGAAAGCCATCTTCATCGCATATGTACATCCTGAAGGCCTTACCTTCCAGGCTTTTTCCAAGCACCATCAACAGCTCACTATTATTTTGTGCTTTCTTATTTCGGCTGATCAGATCAAGAAACATCGAATTAAGCTCGCTTCTTAAATCAAAAAAAGACTGTAGGCGCTTCTTTTCAGACAGAATAAAGCCATGGATCTGTTCCTTTAATTTATCTTTAAGGATATTTTTGTCAGCAAGGGTTTGCTGTGGTTTTTGCAGATAATATCCCTGATAAAACCTGCCGCCATTTTTCCAGGCAAATTGCAGCTGATAGCTTGCTTCTATATTTTCAAACAATAAAGTTGCTCCGATCTTTCGCGCAAGTATGGCAAATGAATGCAGCACATCCAAAAATGATGAACCGGAGGCACTGGACCTCATGGAAGTCATATCGACCTTTAAAATTTCCGGCTCAAGTTCTGCGATGGAGTCCAGCTGACTGCTTTCATTGCCAACCTTATCAATCGCAATTTTAATGCCGAAAGATTTATAATAGCTCAACAAATGATCGATATGGCTGTCCGATTTCCCTTCGTTTCGGTATGAGATTTCAAGGACGATTTGCTCGGGATTGATTCCTTTTTCTTGAAAACCAAGGATAAGCTGTAAAAATTGCTCACCTTGATCCAGTAGGAGCAGCTCTGCATCCCGGTTCACAAACCAAAGGAAATCTTTTTCCTCCAAAGCTGATGCAATCTCCAAAGCCTTGCTGAGCACGGTATTGTCGACCTCAATACGATATTCTTCCGGAATCGTTTCATCCTGAAAAAAAGGGCCCAGACTTATTGTACCATCACTTCCCTGATATCTTCCCAGGATTTCATACCCGACAATCCTATGTTCTTCGGCATTAAATATCGGCTGAAAAAAAGGCACCACATTTTCCAGGTCAGTCAAAATATCAAGCGCGTCCACGTGTTCAACCCCTCTCACCGGCACGCAAAAACTTAACGAGCCCAGCGAATGATCATAAAATCGCAAATAAGAATGGTTATTCATTATTGAGATATGAATCATTTTACCACATTATGTTTTATTCCCTCAGTTTCACTGTTTCCAATTTCCTCAACTAATAAAAGCGGACCCCAGGCCAACACTAAAACAAGAGCTTATGGAAGGATGATGACATGAAAACGTTGCATTTCATCGGCATTCTTCTTCCATTGCTTGGATGCAGCCACGGCTCGCCCGCCGTACAGGATGTAAAGACAGAATCAAATGCTGAAAACCCGCCAGCTATTCTTGAATTTCAAGATAAAACAGCGAAAACCCTGGAATTTAGTATGAATCAGCAAACCAGACAGCAGCCAGTGCCAAAAAGCAAGATCATGTTGAACGTGCCATTAATAAGGCAGAATCCTGAATTAAAATACGGCTGTGAAGTAACCAGTCTGGCCATGGTGCTCCAGTATGGAGGCGCCAATACAACTAAGATGAAACTTTTTAAGGAGATAGAAAAAGATCCAGATCCCTTAAAAAGATCAAGGGGAGATATTTTGAGCTGGGGCAATCCGGCAGAGGGATTCGTCGGTGACATGACGGGAAGGCGTGCAGGCTATGCGGTTTTTGATAAACCAATGATTGACCTGATTAATAACTATTTCCCGGGACGGGCAGTCAACCTAACCGGGAAAAATTTCAATGAGGTCCTGGCTCATGTATCAGCAGGTTATCCGGTCGTCGTTTGGACAACTGGGGATTACCGCCTGCCAGATCGCTGGGAATCATGGAAACATGGTGCTCAGACAATCAAAACACCTTTAGACTTGCACGCCGTCGTCCTTGTAGGCTATAACGGCAATACAGTCTATATAAATGATCCGCTGTCCGGAAGAAAGCAGGTTCCAGTCAACAAGCAAAAATTCATCAATACCTGGAAGGCCATGCAATCAAGAGCTGTCAGCTATCGATGAGAAATATCTAAATAAGGCTGGTATTTACCAGCCTTATCTTTACTGCTGTATTTATCAATATATTAATCATTTCACTTGCCTTTATTTAGAAGGGATTCATGCAGTTTGGCAATGGATCTGACAATTGTTCTCTTCTTGCTGAAGCCTGTCGCTGCTACGGAAATCCCATTAAATTCCGCAAATGCCTTTCCCCATGTTCCAAGGTTTGAAAAGCCGTAGATAAAAACTTTAATATAGCCATTTTTTGCTGGTATGAAAATCATCTCCATTCTTTTCTCTTCATAATCCATGTCATTCACCTCTGCTTCCAGATCTCATCCATTCAACCAATCCCTGCTATCCGTTATCCGCTTAACGCGATTTCGGGATAAAGCTTTTTCTGTATTCCCTTTCTCTTCCCTGCTGTCAAAATTTGAAAACCCTTCAATAAAGGACTTGAAGCTTGATTCCCTAAAATGGTACTTCTATTTTCACTGGTTGTTTGCTAGTATAGTAGAGATAATTTGGAGATAGGGCTGGTAATTTCATGTCTGAAAAAATGACTCGGAGGACTTTTATTAAGAGGACCATCGGCAGTCTCCTGGCTGTGGCAGGCACAAGTGCAGGGGGCTACTTCTATGCGGGTGAAATTGAGCCCCGCATGCTGGACATAACTCGTCATAAAATCAAAAATCACCATTTACCCGCTGGATTTAACGGCACAAAAATCATCCAGATCAGCGATACTCATCTCGGCTTCCAATACAGGGCTGAGCAGCTTGAGAAACTGATTAGCAAGATAAACGATATGCAGCCTGACCTCATTTTTTTTACAGGTGATCTATTGGATGACCCCCGTCATTACGGAGATCCAACACCAATTATTGCCATGCTAAGCAAGCTGGATGCTCCACTAGGAAAATTCGCAGTCTATGGCAACCATGACCATGGAGGATATGGTTCAGATCTATACAAAAGTATTATGGAACAATCAGGTTTCAGGCTTTTACTGAATACATCTGAACAAATCGGACTGCTTGATGGCAGCAGCATCGCAATTGCTGGTATTGATGATGCTATGCTGGGAAAACCTGATATATCCGCAGCTGTTGAAAAAATACCTCAAAACACTTTCACTATCCTTTTATCACATGCTCCAGATAAAGCTGATGAAGCAGCACTCTATCCGATTGACCTGCAGTTAAGCGGACATAGCCATGGAGGGCAAATTCAAATCCCATTTTACGGTCCTCTGGTAACACCCCCATTCGCAGAGAAATATGTAGAAGGCTTTTACCAGATTGGAAGCGAAAGAGAAGTGACCTTATATGTAAATCGCGGACTTGGTACGACCCGTTTGCCATTCAGATTCCTATCGCAGCCAGAACTTGCACTTTTCACTCTTTATAGTAAAAAAACAAGCAGCTAAATTTTATTAGCTGCTTTTATCACTCAATATATATTTACCTTCCGCTTCAAAAGCTTTTAATGGCTTAGCGAAAAGGAATCCCTGTGCTTTTTCACAATCTACTGATTTCAGGAATTCAGCCTGGCTTTCATCTTCTACCCCTTCAGCCACTACCTCCATGCCTAGACTTTTGCCCAGGTGGATAATGGTTGTGATGATGGCAGCGTCTTTGTCATCCGATTTGATGTCCCTGACAAAGCTCTGATCAATTTTCAGTACATCGATCGGAAATTGCTTCAGATAGCTTAGGGAAGAATAGCCGGTTCCGAAATCGTCGATCGAAACGGTGATGCCCAATTCCTTTAATTTTTTCAAAAGCGGGATTGTTTCCTTGGTATCCTGCATGGCACCTTCAGTTATTTCAATTTCGAGCAGCGATGGTTCTATCTGATAATCCTCAATCGCTTTCCTGATGATCCTTACCAGATCAAGCTGCATGAATTGCTTAGGGGATATATTGACCGCAATTCTAATTGGCTTTCCTGACTTTTCTCCCCATTCCTTGATTTGCATGCACGCCCTGTCAATCACCCAGTTGCCAATCGGAATGATCAGGCCGGTGTCCTCGGCAAGCGGGATGAATTCAGCTGGCGAAATGAAGCCCAGTTCCTTGCTATTCCAACGAAGCAACGCTTCAAAGCTGGTAATTTCATTTGTAAATAAATTCACTTGCGGCTGATAGTATAATTCCAATTCGCCACGTTCAATTGCCTTACGCAAGTGAGCTTCCAGCGCGATTACGTTAATTCCGGCTGAATGCATTTCAGCCCTGTAAAATTGATAATGAGCCTTGCCTTTTTCCTTAACACTGTATAGTGCTTCGTCAGCACTTTTAATCAAGGTCTCTGCATCCTTGCCGTCATTCGGGAAAAGGCTGATTCCAATACTGGGAGTAATATAGTATTCCTGCGAATTAAAATAAAAGGATTCGGTGAAGCGGGAAAGCACCTTCTGCGCAAACTGTCCTGCTTTTAGCCTGCTTGTATCCTCGAGGACAATGATAAATTCATCTCCGCCCTGTCTGTAAACAGTACAATGATCCTTTTGGATATCGATAAGCCGGTCGGCAACCTGCTTCAAAATCTGATCTCCAACAATATGTCCCAATGTGTCGTTCAGGTATTTAAACCGGTCAATATCAATGAACAGGAGCGCGAATTGATAGCTTGTCCTTTTCTTGTCCTTGACCAGTGCATCGAGCTGGTCAAGGAGTGCACGCCTGTTCCGCAGACCTGTAAGCTGATCATGGAATGCCATATATTTAATTAATTCCGTACTCTTTGCTTGATCTGACAAATCCCGAAGAATGATATACATTCCTTTAATTTCACTATCTATGACAATCGGTATGGTTTTTAGATGGATCGTTAAATACTGGCCCTTGCGGTGCATGAATCGGCAATCGATTGATTCCATAGCATTCCCGATCTTCGTTTCTTCAATAATCGCTTGAAAGGCTGGAATATCCGATTCACATAACAAACTGAAAATCTTCCTCGTCTTTAATTGTCTGACCGTATAGCCTGTCAATGACTGTGCAGCTGGGTTGACATCAAGGATTTTCCCCTTAAGATCAATAGAAAATACAGCATCCAGATTATGGTCGACTAATGACCGATATCTTTGTTCGCTTTCCATCAGCCTTAGCTTCTCCTTAAAATTAGCGGTCATGTCCCTTGTTACCGCAGCCACAAACTGTATCTGTCCATTTTCCCCATTGATAGGAGTCAATAGAGTCTCCCCAAGTAAATGCTCCTGATCACCGAGCTCTACTTCATCATAAAAAACAACCTCTTCTCCAGTCCGGACAGCGTTCAAATATTGCTTTTTCAAGGCAATTGCACGGTGGCTCGGCAAAACCTCGTCCATTGTCTTTCCTACATCCTTTGCTTTCATCCCGGCATGAAGAAGTGCGTTCTCATTGGCAAAAAGATAACGGAACTGATCATCTTCCTCTACCTTCATTATGAACACAAGGTCTTTTACATGAGTAAAAATGATATCTGAAATCATCTTCTCAATATACCTGGAGGCAGGCTTCGCCCTTCTATATGTAGTTCGTGCTTGCTTAGTCTGATTCATTAAACCATCCTCATTTCAGGAGTGCTATCCCCTGTGAAAAAATACATAAAATCTTATATATCCATTTTAACTTGAATTTTTCAGAAAAACGACAATATTTTTCCAATATTTTAAATTTTTCGCTAAAATCTGACATGGACTTCAAAAGTTGGGATGCAATCCATGGAATGTTGCTTTTTTTAAAAGCATAGTCTTTGAATAGAGGAGGAGATAGGTATGCAGCATATTGTTAAGCCCGGTGAAACCCTTGCTCTCATTGCGGCCAATTACAGGAGAAGCCTAAGGGAAATACTTTTGGCTAATCCGGGTATCACAAATCCGGCACTTATCTTTCCAGGACAGCGGATAACCATCCCTGGATTGAGGGATCCAAATACCATACCCTATTCAATTTCCATTTCCCTGAATAACAAACGCCTGGCGTTGTACCGGTCAGGACAGCTGATAAAAAGCTATCCTGTAGGTATAGGAAAAATGCTGACTCGAACACCAGTTGGCGAGTTTGTCATAGTCAACAGAGAGCCAAACCCCGGCGGTCCTTATGGTGTTATGTGGCTATCTCTGTCAAAACTGGGGTACGGCATTCACGGCACCAACAATCCATCCTCAATTGGCAAACAGGTATCAAAGGGCTGTGTCAGGATGCATAATCAAGATGTACTGGACCTGGCAAGGCAGGTACCCAACGGAACGAGAGTGATAATCAGTTACTAGAATTCGCAGTATGGAAATTGGCAGGCTTCTATTTTTCAATTCAGCCAATAAAGGGTATAATATAATTATGCTAGAACTGTAATTGAAAGAAAGGAGCCTATTCCATTGAATAATGAAAGAAACAATTCTCCCCAACTCCGTCCAACGATCGAGAACCTCTCACAAGCGATCTTCACTGTGAACCGACACGCCAAGACTGCTCCAAACCCTAAATATTTATATCAGTTAAAACATGATGCGATTAAAAAGATGCTTAAGGAGGGGAAAGCAAAAAAAACCGGATTGCATTTCTCAAATAACCCGCGGAACAGCCAGCAGCAATCTGATGTCCTGGTCGAATGCGGTGAATACACCTTCCACATCCCGCCAACCAAAATAGATTTTGAGCAGCTTCCCCATCTTGGCAAGCTTGATCAGTCTGTCAGAAATCCAAAGGCATCCATCTCCCTCAACAACGCAAAAAAATTATTGTCAGCCTATACAGGATTAAAAGAGACCCAGGAGCCAGTGGGAGCGGGGCGAACAAAGCAATATGCAAAACCAGTCTTCAAAAAGCTTGGTGAACGGTATCCATAACAAGAAAGCTGCTGAAACAGCTTTCTTTTTTTTTGCTTTGTAAACCAATGTTATTTTAACTCCAGTTGATTGCAGACTCTTCCGAAGAAACTAAGGAATTCCATCGTGCCTGGCAATTCGAGAAAGCCCAGTCAGAGTCCTGCGGGCGCAGATGGACAGGTGAGCCCCGGGGGAATTGCCCCCTGTTTCATAGATTCTTTTTACAAAATCAGCTCATCAATCTTAAGAACGAGCTGGCCGATATCCGGCTTGCTGATTTGTGCATCTGCCCCAACCATATTGCCCTTGTGGCGAAGCTCATTTGTTATTAAAGATGAGAATATGATCACCGGAAGCTTTGACAAAGTCGAATGTTCCTTTATCCTTTTAGTCAGGTGATGCCCATCCATTTGCGGCATTTCAATGTCTGTGATGATTAATTGTACGGCCTCCTCGATATTCCCACTAGTATCTCCCAGATGCTCTAGGTAGGCCATCGCATCCTTTCCATTCTCGAAAAACTCCATATTCTGGAACCCTGCTTCCTGAAGTATGTCATGGAGCATCTTTCTAAGCATGACGGAGTCCTCTGCTATGACAATTTTTTTTGCAGACCTTTCTCTTGGTCCCAATTTCTTTACATCGCTCATTTTGATTCCCGAATCAGGATTGATTTCATACAGCATCTTCTCAAAGTCGAGGAACAGCACCATTTGTCCCTGCAGCTTGATGACACCAATGACCTGGCTCTCAATACCTTGATACATTTCCGAAGGCTTTTCAATCTGGCTCCAGGAAATCCGATGAATTTGTGAGACGGCATGAACATGGAAAACGGTCTTCTGCTGATTGAACTCTGCAACAATGAACTTATCGAGCTGAGACTGCTCTGATGCCGG
Source organism: Mesobacillus sp. (assembly GCF_057785455.1). Lineage (NCBI taxonomy): Bacteria > Bacillati > Bacillota > Bacilli > Caryophanales > Bacillaceae > Mesobacillus > Mesobacillus sp. The sequence goes on along the minus strand of NZ_JBYNSB010000034.1, from coordinate 85,252 downwards.
CAGCCCCAATGCCTTTGCTACATCAATAACAGGCAGGACTTCTCCCCGCAGCTCCATGATTCCTCTCACAAATGGATGAGCATGGGGAATTGCAACCACGGGTACTGGATTCAGGATTTCTTTTACCTTCATCACGTTGATTGCGAATCTATTTTCACCTATGCTGAATTCAACTATTTCAAGCTCATTTGTACCAGCTTCAAGTAATATATTGTTATTATCTTTCATCTGTCTCGTCCTTCCGGGTAAAATAGCTATTTAGGAACATTTCATCATTTCTATTATCGGCTGCCAAAATGGAACTGTTTAGCTATATCACTCAGCTGCCCAACAAAAAGGACCCTTGAACAAGGGCCCCGCCAATTTAGTCATATGCGATCCAGTCACGGAAGAATGCATCGTCCTTCATATTAAAATATGCTTTTGTAAACCGGATCCATTCATAGCTGTCTACCTCTTTATAGGAGTATAGCTCAACATACTTATTCAAATAAGCAAAGGATGTTTTTTCATCTTTCATCAGCTCCCAAAGTTTTAAAGAAGGGAGTTCATAATTAGACCCCACGAACCCTCTATTGGCATATTCATGTAAAGGAAGACGAGCCAAAGGAGGAACTTTTGTTCTGCTTATAATCTTGTCAGATTCACTGAATGCTTCTTCGGGCGTTTGCTTATCATGGGCTATTAAATACAAGTAAGTGGAAAAATTCGTTAATCCTTCGTCAAGATAAGTATCATAATATGGATCACTATTGACAATCCCGTAGAACCATTGATGTGCTATTTCATGAATAACCGCAAAATAAGTATAGATTCTTCCCTTGTTGCGAAAATCATCTTCAACTGTGCCAACAGTAACTATTCCTGGATATTCCATACCACCTTCATCGGCGATAATATCAATTTGCTTGTGCGGGTACGGGGATAATTTCTCCGAAAAAAACTCAGTTGCCTTTACTGAAGCATCCAAAAGCTTTTGCAGGTTTTCCTCTGCAGCAACACCCGCTACCCTCACCTCGATATTACCTGCTGTTTTCTTCAAAAGCTGCATATCCTTTGTAAAAGCCAAATAAAATTCCTTCACATTTTGAGCATGGAGTTCCCCTGTCCTAGCAGGGAGATCGGGATCATCATCTGCAGTACTCATTACCAAATAATCTTCCGGCAAATTGTATTTCACTGTAAAATCACTAAAGTCTGTAAAATACGATTCCCCTCCTGGCAGGTAGTCTTCCTTCCGCCACCCTGAATGATAAGTAGCCAGCATTGGATACCACTCTGCTAAATAATAGCTATTATTATTTTTCGAGAATCGAAGACCCTGTTCAGGAAGCGTGAATGAATATTTCACCTTTACGACCTTTTTTTCACCAGGCATAAAACCCTTTTTTACTGGAAGATATAAAGTATCATGATTTAATTTAAAATCCACTTCTTCTTGATCCAGCGACAAGGAATCGATAGAAACTGTCGCGGCATTTTCTAAGATTTCGGGCTTATTTTTTTCAATGAAAGCATTCGGAATAAAATAGAATATAATTTCATTCCAGGTATCTTTCGAATTATTTTCAACTGAAATATCCGTTGTCACTGTAAAATTCCCTGTAGCATCCATTTTCACATCTAAATTGTAGATAGCTTTATTTTCGTTAATAATTGGATCTGGTTTGAAGCTGGCAAAGTCTATAAGATCTGATGAATCTGGAAGTGCTCTTTTGGTCTCTTTAGGATAAGAAGGTATTGCCTCTGCTTCATTATTTTCTTCCTCATTGGATTCTTTCATTTCTTGTTCTTGTTTTGGCGTATCCTGCTTTCTATCTTCTTTTTTTACAGCTTCATAAGTGCTATTGCATGCAGAGAGAAAGATAAGCGAGAGCAGCAGTAAAAAACTGAAAATGGCCTTGTTCATTTTTTATCCCCCTTTTGTTAACAAGTGTAAGGCGGGAGCCTCCCCTGTTTTTATATCTCTTATTAATTCTGTTTTCGCCCAAAATATTCCTGTTACAGTAAAGTTCTTATGCATTTAAAAAGGCAAACCGATGATCGGTTTGCCTTTTCTTATTTTACTAGTGTTCTGCCAAGTGCTTCGTCAACTTGTTTTTGGTGATGCAGGTCATGCTGAATGAAATCCACAATATATTCCCCATAAGTTAAATCATGTGCAGAAATTTTAAAGGAAACAGCAAGCTTGTCATTGTCCATATCCTCGAGCATATGATGATAGGATTTACGCGTTTCATGAAGCTCCCCCAGGATTTGGGCTTTTGAAACTGCTTCGGCGTATTCCTTTGCACGGTCATTGACCTGCTGAAAATCTGGATAGGATGGCAGCTCTGCGCCTTCGGTGAAGTAAGGGAACCTTTCTTTAAGGGAATATTGATCCCATAAAAGCAGATGGGCAACGACCGCTGCGACAGACCATTTACCTTCGCCAAGCGGTTTCTGCCATTCGCTCTCGGACACTTCATTTAACGATGCTGCCCATTGATCAAAATCTTTATAATGCTGTTTCATTTGTTCTAATTCCATTGTTTTCTCCCCCTTCTATTTATCCTTTAAATTATTCTACACAGCTTCTTAATAACCTTCTTATCCTCTGTACACCTTGTTGCTTTAACATGTTAAAATAGGGTTATTCAATCGGAGGGATGAAAAACGTGGAACATTTAATCAATAACAGGGTAAAACAAATCGAAATTTCTGGCATCCGGAAGTTTTTCAACATGGTTGCTGATGTAAAAGATATGATTCAGTTAACAATCGGCCAGCCTGACTTCCCAACACCAGACCATGTTAAAGAAGCAGGCAAAAAAGCGATTGACGATAATTTCACTACATACACCCATAATGCAGGTTTGCTTCAGCTGAGGGAAGCTGCAGCGAATTTTTACCATGAGAAATATAATGTTGAATATTCCGCAGGTTATGAAACAATCATTACAGCTGGTGCCAGCGAAGCTATTGATATAACATTCAGGACAATCCTGGAGGAAGGCTGCGAGGTCATCCTCCCTGCCCCGGTATATGTTGGCTATGAACCAATCATCAAGCTTTGTGGTGCCATTCCTGTTTACGCCGATATCAGGAACAGCCAATTTCGAATGACAGCTGATTTAATAAAAAGCCTGATTACGGAAAAAACAAGATGCATCGTATTGCCATATCCATCTAATCCTACTGGGGTAAGCCTTAACGAGGCAGAACTAAAAGAAATTGCCGAGCTTGTTGCTGATAAAGAAATTTTTATTCTGGCTGATGAAATCTACAGTGAACTTGTTTATGAACAAAAGCATGTATCTATTGCACAATTCATCAAGGATAAAACAATTGTGATCAATGGCCTGTCCAAATCACACTCCATGACTGGCTGGAGAATTGGCATGCTATTTGCTCCGGAATATGTGGCAAAACATATATTGAAGGTGCACCAATACAATGTCACCTGTGCGACCTCCGTATCCCAAATGGCTGCACTCGAAGCACTGACGGTTGGGATTGATGATGCAGAACAGATGAAGCGCGAATATGCAGCCCGCCGGGACTATGTTTATGACAGGCTTGTCTCAATGAATTTAGATGTCATCAAGCCTGAAGGCGCATTTTACTTTTTTGTTAAAATACCTCGCGAAAACATTTCCTCCTTTGATTTTTGTATGGAGCTTGTAGACAAAGCCAAATTGGCAGTCGTTCCTGGAAGTGCATTTTCAGAGCTAGGCGAGGGTTATTTCAGGCTTTCCTATGCTTATTCCATGGATACGCTGAAGGAAGGGCTGGACCGCCTGGAGAAGTTTTTAAACGCGTAGGCAGACTCCGAAGTGGACTGCAGCGTGAGATCACCAATGCAGACTTTAGAAGATTATTTAGATATCCTAATAAGGAGTTCTTTAGAGCCATCCGAGTGAAAAAAATGTATTTGGGTGGTCCTAATAGGCTTCATTAGAGCCATCCTCACGAAAAAATCGTTTCTGGATGGTCTTAATCAGCTTCATTAGAACCATTCACAAGAAAAAAACGAGTCTTGATGGTCTTAATAGGCCTCATTAGAGCCCTCTACAAGAAAAAATTCTATCTAGGTGGTGTTAATAGGCTTCATTAGAGCCTTCCACAAGTAAAAATCGTACCTGGATGGTCCTAATCGGATCCATTAGAGCCTTTCACAAGTAAAAATCGTATTTAGGTGGTCTTAATAGGCTTCATTAGAGTCATCCACAAGTAAAAATCGTTTCTGGATGGTCCTAATAAGATTCATTAGAGCCTTTCACAAGAAAAAATCCTATCTAGGTGGTCTTAATTAGCTTCCACAAATAAAAATCATATTCAGATTGGTCTTAATGAGCTCTATTAGACTCCATATAAATAAAGCCGTTCCCAAATGGAACGGCTTTTCCCATTTAACCTTTATATTTTCCATTGTTTTTCGGAGCTTTTTCCTTTTTGGCTTTATCCTTATGGATTTTGTTTGTTGCGGCGCTGCCGATCTCATGTGAGAATTCTGAGTCGATTACCGCCGAATCAAAGCCTTTTTTGTTTTTTTGCTGCGGGTCATTTTTCTTTGTTCTTTTAGCCATAGCTATCCCCTCCTTTAGTTTTAGTATTATACCGAAAAGGGATGCTATGACTTGAAAAATTTAAAAGTGCTTCTTATTGTTTCCAATACTTATAAAGGGCCTGTGTTCCGCTGTTTTCTTCGCCTTTTTCAGCCAGCTGTTCATAAAGTGACAAAGCTAATGAAAGACCGGGAACCTCCATGTCCATCCGCTTAGCTTCATCCAAAGCAATCTTCATATCCTTGATAAAATGCTTAATGTAAAAGCCAGGTTCAAAGTTGCCATCAATCATCCTTGGTGCCAGATTAGAAAGTGACCAGCTTCCTGCAGCACCCGTGGCAATACTTTTTAGAACTGTCTCCGGATCCAGGCCTGCTTTTTCAGCATAGATAATTGCCTCACAAACCCCAATCATGTTTGAGGCAATCGCGATCTGATTGCACATTTTCGTATGCTGCCCTGCACCTGCTTCACCCTGATAGACAATATTGGTCCCGAGGATATTCAATAGCGGCTCGATCTCCAGGAAGGCCTGCTGCTCCCCGCCAGTCATGATCGCCAAGCGGGCTTCTCGTGCTCCCACATCTCCGCCAGATACCGGGGCGTCAAGGGCATGGATATTTTTTTCTTTCGCCTTTTCATAGATTTTTTTTGCAAGTGAAGGTGTTGATGTAGTCATATCAATCAGGTAAGAACCAGGTTTGCCATTCGCAATCAAACCATCTTCGCCCAGGTAAATCTCTTCAACATCGGCAGGATAGCCGACAATTGTAAAAATCACATCAGCTTTCTTTGCGATCTCAACAGGTGATTCGGCCCATACTGCCCCTTTTTCAATCAGCTCGTCAGCCTTTGCCTTTGTCCTGGTATACACAGCTACCTGATAGCCAGCATTCAGCAAATGCCCAGCCATGCTTTTCCCCATCACCCCTGTACCAATGAAGCCAACCACTGTATCTTCCTTCGATAACATATGTATTCCTTCTTTCATAAGAGATTATTTCCATTTTACCATCAGTGAGGTATTTGTTGCATGGAACATCTCTCGCCCTAAGAAGCGTCAAAGAAAACCATGCAAAAAGGCCCGAAGAGATGCTCTTCAGGCCTTCCAGGACGATCTGCAATTTTATGCGCAGTTTTTATATACCCTTTCTAACCAAAATTGAAACCTATTATTTAAATTGATTTAACCATTCCGCCATCAACGAGGAATGAACTGCCTGTCATATATGAATTCGCATCGGACGAAAGGAAAACAACAACCTTCGCAAACTCCTCAGGTTTGCCGTACCGTCCTAATGGGATAGAGCCCTTCACTCTTTCCTCCACTTCCTCACGTGAAATATTAAGCTTCTCTGCATTCACGTCATCAAGATGCTTGACCCTGTCGGTTGCTATTCTGCCAGGTGCCACCGTATTGATCAGGATGCCATAAGGAGCGAGCTCCTGAGCTAGGGTTTTCGTTAGACCGACTATTCCTGTCCTGAAAGTATTGGATAGCAGCAGCCCTGGTATTGGCTCCTTAATGGAAGATGATGCGATGTTAATAATCCTGCCCCCCTGCTTTTTTAAAAAAGGCAGAGATTCACGAATCAGCCTGATATATGAAAGCAAATTCAATTCGAATGCTGATTGCCACTGTTCGTCTGTAAGCTCTTCAAAAGAACCAGCAGGCGGACCCCCGGCATTGTTTACAAGGATATCAATACCTCCGAAGCGGTCGGCAGCCGCTTGGACCAACTTCTTTATATCCTCGGGATTGGTGATATCAGTTTGATGATGAATAATCTTTCCAGTGCCGACCTCTTTTAATTCTGCAGTAACAGCTCTTAATTTCTCCTCATCTCTGCCAGAAATAACTACATTTGCCCCTTCCCGCAACAGACCTTCAGCTATTGCTCTTCCCAGCCCCTGGCTTGAAGCAGCAATGACAGCCGTTTTACCGACCAGATTAAGTTCCATAGGTAATCCCCCCTCATTATTGCGTCCATTATATAAAAACCATGAGTTTTTTTCATGTAAAAAATTCTGAATGACTGTTATTTGTAAAAAGAAGATGTTTTTCATAAACTCTATTTATAGTGAAGGCTCTGTTAATGCCGAATGTTGATTTTTAAACGCTGTTGATTGTAGTGGAAGGCGCGCAGACTCCTTCGGGATGAAGCGGGCAGATGAGACCCCGCAGGAGCAAAGCGACGAGGAGGCTCAGCGCACGCCCCGAGGAAAGCGAAGCGCCGGGAACGAAAATCAACAGCCTAGTTTAACAGAGCTATAGTGAAAAAAAGAGGTGGTACGATGTTTTTAAAAGAACTGTATGTCTTCGATCAATCACATCCAGTCAAGGCAGTGATAAGGAATTACAATGAAACAGACTTTGAGGAACTAATCAGGGTACAGAGAGAAGCTTTTCCCCCTCCTTTCCCAGAGGAGCTTCTTTGGAATCATGAACAGCTCAGAAACCACATCACCCTTTTCCCGGAAGGAGCCCTCTGTGTTGAGGTCAACGGCAGAATTGCCGGGTCGATCACCGGGCTGATTGTCAATCTAAACAATGATGAGCAGGAACATTCATGGGCCGAAATCACTGATAATGGGTTTATCCAAAACCACGATCCTGGAGGAAACACTCTATACATAGTTGATATATGCATCAGTCCAGCATACAGAAAACTGGGGTTGGGAAAATGGCTTCTGCAGTCAATGTATGAAACGGTCGTCCATTTAAAGCTGGATCGCCTGCTAGGCGGAGGCAGGATGCCAGGTTATCATCGTCATGCCCATCAAATGTCCATTGACGCATATGCAGAGAAAATCATGAATGGGGACTTAAAGGATCCTGTTATCACGTTTTTAATGCGCTGCGGCAGAACACCTGTCAAACCAGTAGCTAATTACCTCGAAGACGAAGAATCGCTGAATTATGGAATGCTGATGGAATGGAAAAATCCGTTTAAGCAGAAAAATAATCAATAAAAAAATCCTCCAAACATAATGGAGGATTTTTTTTGCAGATAAACTTTATTAATGCAAAAAAAATGCCGGCTGATTAACAGCCGGCCAAATCTGGGGGAAAATGAGAATGATTAGCTTACTTTCAGTCTAACCAAAGTGCTTACTCATATATACCCGCCATATATAGGTTAAAACATTTTTTATATTACAATTATGTTACAAAGAAACTGCTTTGTTTACTGCTTGAACTACTTCTTCCGTTGTGCTCATATTAAGAACCTCGGATGCAAGTTTCTCCATATCAGATTTGTTCAGCTGTCTGATCAGGGAGCGTGCTTTCAGAATTGAAGAAGCACTCATGGAGAACTCGTCCAGACCTAAACCAAGCAGGATTGGAATTGCAGTCTCATCGCCGGCCATTTCTCCGCACATACCAGCCCATTTGCCTTCTTTATGGGCAGCATCGATGACCATCTTCACAAGTCGAAGGATTGATGGGTTATAAGGCTGATACAGATAAGAAACCTGCTGGTTCATCCTGTCGGCAGCCATTGTGTATTGAATCAGGTCATTTGTTCCGATGCTGAAGAAATCAACTTCCTTAGCAAATTGGTCAGCAAGGACTGCTGTTGACGGAATTTCTACCATGATGCCAAGCTCGATATGGTCGGCAACCTGGATACCTTCACCTGCCAATTTTGCTTTTTCTTCTTCAAGCATTGCTTTTGCTTCCCTGAATTCATTCAAAGTCGCAATCATCGGGAACATAATTTTAAGGTTGCCATGGACGCTCGCACGTAAAAGTGCACGAAGCTGAGTCCTGAAGATATCCCGTTCTTCAAGGCAAAGTCTGATCGCCCTGAAACCAAGGAAAGGGTTCATTTCTTTTGGAAGATTCAAATAAGGAAGTTCTTTGTCGCCGCCAATGTCCAATGTGCGGACAACGACTGGCTTGCCTTCCATGCCTTCAAGAACTGCCTTGTAAGCTGTATATTGCTCCTCTTCGGTAGGAAGCTGGTCCCTGTCCATATAAAGGAATTCGGTACGGTAAAGCCCTACAGCTTCGCCGCCGTTTTCGACAACACCCTTCAAATCCTTAGGTGTTCCAATATTGGCAGCAAGTTCAACATGGTGGTCATCTGCCGTCACTGTCTTTTCATTTACAAGCTTAGCCCATTCTGCTTTTTGTTTTTCAAAGTCTTCCTGGATCTTCTTGTAGGCCTCCAGCACTTCAGGTGTAGGATTGAAATGGACCTCACCCTTCAAGCCATCAACAACAACGAGATCTCCATTGTTGATTTCTTCAATTGCTGTTTTCGTACCAACTACAGCAGGAATCTCCATGGAACGGGCCATGATAGCTGAGTGGGAAGTACGGCCGCCAATATTTGTAGTAAAGCCTTTTACAAATTGACGGTTTAATTGTGCAGTATCCGAAGGTGTCAGATCTTCCGCAACAATGACTACTTCTTCAGCAATCATGCTTGGGTTTGGAATCTGTATTCCTAACAAATGTGATAATACACGCTTCGTAACATCACGGATATCTGCTGCACGTTCTTTCATATATTCATTATCCATTGATTCAAACATGCCGATAAACATATCAGCAGTTTCTTTCAATGCGTGTTCTGCGTTCACATTTTCAGTATTGATTTTGTCTTCGATGGGTGAAATCAGTTCTGGATCGCTAAGGACTAGAAGATGAGCATCAAAAATAGCAGCTTTATCTGCACCTAGTTCTGTGCCTGCATGGTGACGGATTTGTTCGAGTTCAGCTTTGGCAGTCGAAAGGGCACGCTGAAAACGTGCCACTTCATCTGCAGGAGCATCAATCGTCTTTTTTTCAAAAGAAAAATCCGGTTCTACCAACTTATAAGCTTTTGCTATTGCAATGCCGTTTGAAGCGGCAATTCCCTGGAGAAAGCCCATTATTCAGCTAAACCTTCTCTTTTTAGCGTTTCTTCAAGTGTGTTAAGAGCATCCTGCTCGTCGCTTCCTTCTGCGATGATAGCAATATCAGCTCCCTGGCCGATACCTAAAGACATTACACCCATGATAGACTTAAGGTTAACCTTTTTTTCTTTATATTCTAAGTGGATTTCTGAATCGAATTTGCTTGCAGCCTGAACTAACATAGTAGCCGGACGAGCATGAATTCCTGTTTCAGCAACAACTTTGAATTGTTTTTGTACCATATTGGATCAATCTCCTTTAAATAAATGATTAAGATGACCATACATGATGCCTTCCTTACCAAATGGATCCGTTCAGCGAAGGTCAAAATATCTGGCCTGCTAAAAAGATAATTGTAGTTTACCCATTTGTTATCTTCTTTCACACCATATATTATTTCCAATCGTTTCCACGTAAAAGCAGGAATTGGCTTGCAGCCAGCTGACCTGGCCCAAAAGCGGCGCACTCTCCATCTTTTTTACTAACGACTGGCATCCCACACAAAAGAATAGCATTTTGATACCAGTTAGACAACGAAAAAACCCTGTTTTTTTCAGGGTTTCAGCATATTTTTTTGGTAAAACGTTTTCATTTTAACAAATTCGTGACAAATCATTGTTCCTGGCTTCCCAGGAGATAAAGACAAACTATTTTTTCTTCAATATGCTTTTTATGCTGCCTGAAATACCAGCCCTATTTTCTTCCTTTTTTTCTTTATAAATCGCGTTCAGCTGTATTTTAATATTGCGGATTTCTTCTTTGAACCAGTTTATATTTTTGTTTTCTTCTATGTTCCCATATCGTACATCCTGATAGTTTTTTACCACTCCTGCATCAAATTGCACCCCAACCCTTGTCAGCCACTCATGGATACCCTCATGCCTCAGCCTCCCAAGGTCTTTTTTGCGGGCAAATTTTTCAAGCTGGTAGATTTCTTTCCTTATCTGATTTACGGGCATACTTGCATTCTTATTAAAAAGTCTATTACTGTATGCGCTGTCGCTAATAGAGCTGGATATTATTAAGCCTCCTGGTGCAATTTGAGTTCCTTCTTCTTTGTTAAATAAATTGTTTTTTTTATAAAGATACCAGAAAACCGCAGCACCAAGTAAAGCAAAAACAATCGGACCCCAGAATTCTGCATCAATCCCGGAAGAAGAATTGGTGAATAATGGTTCATCTTCTTGTTGCTGCTTCAGCTTGCTTAGCAGTTCATTTGATCTGCCGATATCAAGTGGTTCCTCAACTAAAGTAAATACAGGATATAGAAGCAATGAGAAAATCCAACCAATCCCCTGCAGGATGAAAAAGAAAATTTCCTTGATGATATTTCTTCCAAAGGTGATGACACTTACAATCAAGATTCCTGCACCAAGCAGCTTTGAAAAATCAGCAGCAAATCTCTTCTTTGTAATCTGCTCAATGTCAATCCATTTGATAAAAAATTGTCCTCCAATGATAAATAGGAGCTGAAAGATCAACAAAAATGAAATCTGCATAAGATACTGTCCGCCATAATAATGCGCAAGAGGTGTCAGTAATAAACCAGTGAGAAATGTCAAAACAAGCCAGACTGTTTCTGAGTTACTCGTAGTATCCTCGTGATAGACCATTGTCCTCCAAAAAATGATCAGCGCGATGATGGCCGTATAAAAAAATTGAAGCCCCGCTATATATGACGCAAGAACAAGCAGCGGCAATACAGATAAGAAGAAAAGAGGTTTGGCCATCTGGCCTTTTTTCTGTAAAAAGTATGCAAATGTATAGATGGATAGTGCTGACATCCCCATCGCTGCATATAAGGGCATTTCCTGTGATGACAATAAATGAAGCATCAATATAATCAGGGCGGCGAAGGTCCATTCGATATATACTTTGTAGAAAACCTTCAATACATGTTTATCCAATTGCCAGCCCTTCTTTCGTCATCATTTTCATCCTTTCTAAATATGCGCTCTCTTGTTGATGCTCAAGGCTCAAAATTAGTGTTCCGTCCCTTTGGAAATCCCGGAAATATTTATCTGAGCTTTCCAGCCTGTTTCCGCAATGAATCATGACTGGCGCTTGCTGAATGTGTCTTTTATAAAAGAACATCATGGAGTCATATGGAATAGTTGGGGAATGATGGTCTGCAATCGCCAGGATTTCCAGAAACTTCTGCAGGTGATCCCTTCCAGAACCAAGAGGAAGATATGTAAAGGGAGCAGCCCCTGCAGACCTTATATTCAAGCATAGTGAATAAGGAATATTGGAACGATGAAAAAAATATGCCATTTCGGCAGCACTGCTCATCAGGAACTCAAGCTTATCGGTAACCGAAAACCCATCCACTACGTTAACAAAGATCACTGCACCAGCTTCATTGATCCTTTCAAATTCCTTTGTCTGCAAATTCATTCTTCTGGCACTAGCCTTCCAATTTATCCGGTTGAAGCTGTCAGTTGGCAGGTAATCCCTTGTACCAATAGGTCCCATGTTGTCCTCAAAAACAGAAAACCATGAGGGACTAGTCCCTGGCTTAACTGATTTATGTTTGTCTAATCCATTTACGGTTATCGTTTTAGGGTAGACAATTGCTTCCATATTGATGACCTCTTCGTATTCGAGGATTGTGTCTCCGAAACCGAAGAAATGGGGTATATGCAGCTCCAACTTCCTGATTCTTGACAGTCCCCTTCTCTGGGCAGTAAATGGAATCTTAACCAGGATTTTTTCGTTTCTCCCAAGAGAAATTGGCAGGGATACATCTACCTTTGACTGGTGGACATGATATTCACCAGATGCAGGAAGGACAGCATGGTCAAAATATACAGTTAAATAGGCTTTCATGATTGGCAAGCCACGATTCGCCAATGACAATGTCCATTCACCTTGATCTCCAATGAAAAAACGATTTCTTCCCCTTTTGTTTTCAAAAAGCAAACCTGCTCCGATGTGTTTTAAATAATAGGAATTTGCTGCCCCTATCAATACGATCATCAGTCCAGATCCGAAAACCAGCCAGGAATTCAGATAGAAGCTGGCCAGTACCAACAGGATGCCAATAAACGCAAGGATGGCGAGAAACTTATCCTCAAGAATTATTTTTTTCCATTGCATAAGCTTAAACCTCTGCTTCCACCGGAAGCGGAATGGTTTCCAATAGCTCCTGTACAACCTTTTCTGGTGTTGAGGTTAATGATGCCTCGGCAGACAAATAGATTCGATGCCCGAGAACATAAGGCGCCATCTCCTTTACATCCTCCGGAATAATATAGCTTCGTGCTTTAATAAAAGCCCTGCCCTGTGCAGCCTTTACCAATGCAAGTGTCCCGCGCGGGCTGACTCCAAGTTCTATTGAGGAGTGATTCCTGGTTTCCCTGGTAATTGATAATAAATATTGCTCGACTACCTTAGTTAGCGTCACATTCTCTAGCTCTCTTTTTAATTCATTAATATCATTTTCATTTATTACAGGCATGATCTCCGCTTTTGAAGCAGCAAATCGGTGCTTCCTTAACATTTCACTTTCTTCCTCTACTCCCGGATAGCCCAATGAAAGCTTTATAAAGAAGCGATCCATTTGGGCAACTGGCAGCTGGAAGGTCCCCTGCTGTGACTCAACAGGGTTCTGCGTTGCAATGACAAGGAACGGGGATTTTAATTGGATGGTATGGCCATCAATTGTTACCTGATGTTCCTCCATTGCCTCTAGCAAACTGGACTGTGTACGCGGTGTTGCCCGATTGATTTCGTCAGCCAGCAGGATATTTGTTACAATCGGACCTGGCTTCAGCTCAAATTCCTGAAGCTTCGGATTGAAGAATTGGATCCCTGTAATATCGCTTGGCAAAACATCCGGGGTGAATTGTATCCTGGTGAACTGGCCGCTGATTGAGCGGGCAAAGGTTTTTGCAAGCAAAGTCTTTCCGGTCCCTGGAACACTTTCCATTAGAATATGGCCATTATTTAACATCGCAATTACCATCAATTCAACTTCTTTATCCCGCCCGATAACGTTTTTCCTGATTTCATTTTTTAACAAATCTAGTTTAGCTTCCCACCCCATGATTGCTCCCCCTGTAACGATTGATTTAATCTTTCTCTATTGCTGTCTTAACTGAATTGTTATTTTCTTGGACGCCAAGCTTTGACAGACACTGCAATTGACAAAACAGCCTTTTTAAAATTTTATCACCCCAGTAAGGAAATGAAAACTTTTAACCATTTTTATCCAAAAAAAGACACCTATTCTGGTGCCTCAAAAAAACCTATCTGCTATATATTGATTTAAATTAACTGCGTGGGTCATCCATGTATTTATAAATGACATCTCCTCCACGCTGGGCAATTCCTCTGAAATGTTTAAAATCTTCCCTTTTGACAATGACTTCCCTGAATGCCATAAAATCCTGTTTTGCTACGAAAATTTCTTCAACTTCTTTATTTTTTAAGCTATCAAGCATCCTCGAAGCTTGCTCCTTATCCATTGCGTTTCCTCCTTAAATACTAAATGATTCTTTAAACTATTTTATCTTCATTTTTTTATAATTCAATAATTTCCTCAGTTGCAGTAAGCTGGCGGCTTTACAGACAATTATGCAAAGCTATGGCCAACTCATATTATCGGTAATTTTTTGTGGAAGAAATTTCAATTGTGCAATATAATAGAAAGACAAAAATTGAATTTTCTAACTATTATAAAATGAAAATTACGTGAACATTTGAAATTTATGATAATTTTCCTTTACGACTGAATTTTTTTAGTGCAAAATGGTTAGTAATTCGAACTATTGCGAAGGAGCGAGGTTATTTGAAGAAAGCAGAAGTTGGAAATGTAATCGAATTCAAAGAAGGATTGCAAGGCATAGTCGAAAAAGTAAATGAGAATTCCGTTATTGTTGATTTAACATATATGAACAATTTCCGGGACCTGGAACTTGACCAGCGCACTGTAATCAATCATAAAAACTATAAAATTATTAAAGAAACAGCCTATTAATATACTAAGCATTGGAATAAGAACGCTTTCTTCTGTTTTAAGGAGCAAGCCTTCAGGATCAGCCAGCCTGTCTTCTTATCCTGCTCTTGCAAAACCTGGTGCCCCCCTCCTGCAGAAGTACTCCTTTTGACGGAATGGCTCGAGTTTGGAAGAGGAATATTCTCATTAATAAAAAGCAGCCAGAGGCTGCTTTTTATTGTGTTTATTTCCCTGTTTCCTTCCCAGCCAGTTCTTTGAATGACTTTACTTTCCCATGAGGGTGCTGATCCTGCTTTCTGACTGTCCAGTTTCGTTCCTTTTCGCGTTTTGATTCTGACATGGTGATCCCTCCATAAATTATTATTGTATCTCCTTCTTACCATTCCCCAACTAAAAGAAATCATTTCCTTACAACTTTAAGCAATTTTTTGATACAATAAATTTTGGTTTCTGGAAAGGGGTTTATTGTAATGAAGACTTGGATGGCGGATCGCCGATTGATTCTAGGGATATTGATCGCACATCTGTTATTATTTTTCACATTTGAAGATAAGGCCGTATTCTGGTATATATTCACAGCATCCATGCTGGTGTTAATCAGCTATACAATCATACATGAAAATATTGAGGACGAAGCACCGACTTTAACATACCTGACAATTGGCGTTGCATCAGGCTTAGGCTTGTTTGGCCTTTTTTGGCTTGGCAGTGCACTGATTGACTTGCTAAATCTGCCTTTCTACAGCCAAATTTCCCGTCTGTACAACCGGTTTTCACCTGAGCTCTTCTGGCATTATCTTGTACTTGTCCTGATTATCGCACCTGGTGAAGAATTCTTTTGGAGAGGCTTCATACAAAAGCGGATTAATAAGTATTTCGATACTAAAATTACAATTGCACTTTCTGTACTAATATATGCAACAGTCCATTTATACTCAGGCGAGTTCATTCTAGTACTGGCTGCCGTCATCGCGGGATTGGCGTGGAGCATTTTATATGCTTGGAAACGGAGTCTCCCACTGGTTATTGTCTCCCATATTGTTTTCGATTTATTATTATTTGTCTTCATTCCGCTTCGATAGGAAAAATGGCCCTGCCGCATCTGGCATAAAAGGGTCATTTTTTTTATTGTTATAAACAGTTTGTCCGTGTTATCTTTTTTTAGGGTATAGTGTATGTAACTTATCAGTATCTTTTGCGTCTAAAAGAGTAGATACCACAACAGGAGGCATTGTAAAAATGAACAAACTATTAAAACCCTTTGCAGTAATTACCTTATCTGCTTTATTCATCGCCGGCTGCGGTTCAGCTGAAGAAGCTGTTGACCAAAAACCTGCCGCAAAACCGGTCACTGCGCCAGAAAGCACGGAAAAGGAAAAGGACCAAAGCAAAGAACAGGAACAAAATGAACAGGCTGAAGGAGAAGGCGTTGTTCGAATCCTTGAACAGAATGTTTCTTATGAAGTCAATGGTGAGCAAAAAGAAGATACCGCCTTTTTGAAATACAATGATAACCAGAATTACTCAATGTATGTACTTCCAGATTATGAACTGACTGGAGAAGAGCCTAATAAGGACGTCCTGTACTGGACAAATGACGATAGTGTATTCATGAGGATTGAATTGCTGCCTGCAGACATCGACTGGGCCATGATGGAAGAAAACACAAAAGCACAGCTAACTGCTGTAGGTCCTGATGTGAAGGAAGCCGATATTCCCGAAGATCCATTTTTTGAAAATGCCTGGGCAATGGAGACGAAGAGTGGTTCTGAATCGGTCACTTCCTACCTTATAAAAAATGAAAAGCAGCCAATTAAATTGACTCTTTTCACGAAAGACAATGCAGACCATAAAAATGCATTCCTGGAAATGGGCAAAACAATTCAAAAAGAAAACAAATAAAAAAGAAGGGGCTTCCCTTCTTTTTTTACATTATGGCTCAGTTAAAGCTGAATGTTGATTTTTAAACGCAGTCGATTGTAGTGGAAGGCGCGCAGGCTCCTTCGGGATGTAGCGGGCAGGTGAGACCAAGGTAGAAATGGCCCGAAAAGAAGGGGCCATTTTACCCCGCAGAAGATAAGCGACGAGGAGGCTTACCGCACGCCCCAAGAATAATTTGCTCTTGAAAAAGCCGGCAATTTGGGCTTTTTCATAATTTTTCAGAGGAAAGCGAAGCGCATGGAACGAAAATCAACAGCCTTGTTTAACAAAGGCTATATTATAAAACCAGTTTGGACCCTTCAAAAAGTTAACCACTTTTCATGTTAACCGGCTTCATCCACAAAAGGATTATGAAAATCAAGCTTATATATCCAAAAACAGGATATAAAACAGACAGCAGTGTTCCGTAGTGGATTTGGCTGATAAAATAGCAAATAATGAACAAAATGGACACAACGACCATACTTGGAAGCTTGATATATTTCTGGATTTGCCGCTCTAAACCAAAGATATTTCCAATCACAGAAGTAAAAATTTCCCCATAGACAATCAGTACAAATATCCAATAAAGTCCTGAGGCCAGCTGCTTCATGATGACAGCCATGGGAATTTCGAAGGTCTCGAAGCCCGGAAGCATGATCAAAGTCAAATGGCTCGATAATAAAATTAATGTGAGAGCAATCCCTCCAAGGATGCCTCCCCACTTTACGGTTTGATCATCCTTTATCTCTGCAGCAACCGGGACAAGGACTGCCTGTGCCAGCGAAAGATTCAAGGCCGTGTATGAAAAAGGCGCCACAACCGACTTCCAGCCATCGTCCGCATATGGCAAGAAAACCACTTGATCCATAAAGCCCGGCAATTTAACCGACAGAAAAAACAGGATAAGGCTAAAAAGAATCATCATAGGCACAACAAAGGTATTGACAGCAAACACTCCCTTCAGCCCAACAAACATGACTGCCAGGGACAAGGCAATCGTAACAAATATGCCGAGTGCCTTAGTAAGCCCCAACTGTTCCTCAAAAACAGCACCAGCTCCTGAAAGCATAACAGCGCACACGCCAAGAAGCATGATTAACATGACAATGTTAATCAATCTTCCGAAAAACTTCCCAAATAGATGTTCATTCATCTCTTCATATGATTTTGCTCCAATGGAAGCTGCAATTCTCATAAGTTTTGAACCCATATAAATAAGCATATAGCCGCTCATTAAAATTCCGACTAAACCAAATATGCCAAAGCGGGAAAAAAATTCGACGATCTCCCTCCCGGTCGCAAAGCCAGCACCGACGACTGTGCCAACATAAACAGCCGCGATTTGAAAGGCAGCTCCCCAGTTTGTCTTCAAGGCCTTCCCCTCCCTCCTTTTCAATATATGTGCAATGAGACAAACCATGACGGGCTATATAAAAAGAATTCTTTTTTTGGTAAAAATTACATGGGGTAGATATATTGAAAGTCAAAAAAGGTCAAAGTATAATAAAATTAAATTGATCAAAGATAGTCAAACTCAAATCAATATACTTGATCAATTACTATAAATAAAAATTTTTCGATTCATTTTGAAGGAGGAATTTAAATGCTTTGCCAAAATTGCCAAGAAAAAAATGCTAACATTCAATTAAAAGTGAACTTGAACGGTAATCAGAAGCATTTAATGCTCTGCGAGGATTGCTATAAAAAAGAACGCGAAAAGCTAGGCGCTTCATTTGGCAGCTCGATGTCCGGATTCACTGGTTTCGGCGGTTCGCCATTTGGTGGTTCGCCATTCAATGATATGTTCCAATCATATTCCGACAATATGGATAATCCTATTCCAAATCAGTCCTATTCTGCAGGTACTAAATCTGCGGGTGGAGGAAACAGCTTTATTGATCAATATGGAAGAAATCTCACACATATTGCCAAGACAGGCTTAATCGATCCTGTCATTGGCAGAGACGAAGAAGTAAAACGTGTCATTGAAATTTTAAATAGAAGGAACAAAAACAATCCAGTGCTGATTGGGGAACCTGGTGTAGGTAAGACAGCCATCGCTGAAGGCCTGGCCTTAAAAATTGCGGAAGGCGATGTCCCTGCTAAGCTTAAAAATAAAGAAGTCTACCTGCTCGATGTTGCGTCAATGGTCTCAAACACAGGAATCCGCGGCCAATTCGAAGAAAGAATGAAGCAGCTTATTTCTGAGCTCCAGGCGCGGAAAAATATCATTCTATTCATTGACGAAATACATCAGCTCGTCGGCGCGGGATCTGCAGAAGGTTCAATGGATGCTGGAAATATTCTAAAGCCAGCTCTTGCACGAGGCGAGCTTCAGGTTGTAGGAGCTACAACTTTGAAGGAATATCGCCAGATTGAAAAAGACGCAGCGCTTGAACGGCGCTTCCAGCCTGTCCATGTCCTTGAGCCGACAGTGGAGGAAGCGATTGAAATTCTAAAAGGAATCCAACCTAAATATGAGGACTTCCATGAAGTCGCATTCAATGAAGATGCCATCAAGGCATGTGTTCAGCTATCGCACCGCTACATCCAGGACCGTTTCCTTCCAGACAAAGCAATTGATCTGATGGATGAAGCCGGTTCGAAGCTGAACCTCCTCTCAGACAATACAAATATAAATGATGCGCAAAAACGCCTGGCAGATATCGCAAAAGAAAAGGAGCGGGCACTCAGCCAGGAAGATTATGAAACTGCAGCAAAGCTCCGTGATGAGGAAGCCAAGCTGGAAAAAGCATTGAATGAAAACGGGAATACAGATCGTCCGGCAGTTACTGTCCAGCATATCCAGGAGATTATTGAGAAGAAGACTGGTATCCCAGTGGGCAAGCTTCAGGAAGATGAGCAGGAAAAGATGAGAAACCTTGCTGCAAACCTTAATAGCAAAGTAATCGGCCAGGAGGATGCGGTGGGAAAGGTTGCAAAAGCGATCCGCCGCAGCCGTGCAGGCTTAAAATCAAAAAATCGCCCAATTGGTTCCTTCCTGTTCGTCGGGCCAACAGGTGTCGGTAAAACTGAATTAACCAAGACTCTTGCTGAAGAATTATTTAGCACAAAAGACTCTATGGTCCGGCTGGATATGAGTGAATATATGGAGAAACATAGTGTTTCAAAATTGATTGGTTCACCGCCAGGATATGTGGGTCATGACGAAGCCGGACAATTGACGGAAAAGGTCCGACGCAACCCATACAGCATCATCCTGCTTGATGAGATCGAAAAGGCACATCCTGATGTTCAGCATATGTTCCTCCAAATTCTTGAAGATGGACGCTTAACAGACAGTCAGGGCCGAACAGTAAGTTTTAAAGATACTGTCATCATCATGACCAGCAACGCAGGTGTCGGCCATAAAACAATGAAGGTAGGCTTTGACCAAAGTGATGCAGTGGCTGAATCGAGCATTCTTGATTCACTGGGTGGATATTTCAAGCCTGAATTTCTTAACCGCTTTGACAGCATCATTGAATTCAAGTCACTTGAAAAGAATCACCTGCTTCAAATTGTCGACCTTATGCTAGGAGACTTGAATAATACGCTGAGCGAACAAAACGTTACCCTTGACGTAACAACTGATGTCAAAGAAAAGCTGGCTGAACTCGGTTACCATCCTGCTTTCGGTGCCCGCCCGCTCCGCCGTGCCATCCAGGAAAAGCTCGAGGATTCAATTGCTGACTTTATTCTTGAAGAACCAGACGCAAACGAACTGACTGCGGTAATCGAAAATGACAGTATTACAATCAAACGCAAGTAAGCAACAAGGCCCGGAATTTAATCCGGGCCTTTTGCTAATGAAAAAGCTCTGTAAAAGCTGAATGTAGATTTTTAAACCTTGTTGCTCTTCGTTCGAGGCGCGCAGACTCCTTCGGGATATAGCGGGCAGGTGAGACCCCACAGAAGCGAAGCAAGGAGGCTCAGCGCACGCCCCAAGAAAAATTTGCTCTTGAAAAAGCCGGCAATTGGGCTTTTTCATAATTTTCCTGAGGAAAGCAAAGCGCCTGGAACGAAAATCAACAGCCTTGATTAACAGAGCCAGTGAAAAAAAGCTTTAGTATTTTCAATAGCCCTTATAAATTATCTCATCGACCATGTTCCCCTGCTTCCAGGGCATTTATAAGCTTTATAGGTTACCTCCACATCTCCTTTTTCCGCTTGGATGGCATCTACAGCCCTCATAAGTTTCCTTCTGTACTCTATCCCATTGCTTCCAGGGCATCTGTAAACCCTATAGATAACCCTCTTCCCTCTGCCCTTGCAAAAATATTATTAATTTTACAGTTTAAAAATGAAAAGTACATTAAAGGCATATAGAATAAGAGCATAATATTCTAGAAAAGAGGTTAATTTATGGGTTTTTTGACTAGGTTCAGCTTAAAGAACGCTTTTGCCGTATTTATCATTTCCTTTCTCTTGATTCTTGGCGGCTTATATTCCTTTACCCGATTAAAGGTTGATTTGCTCCCTAATATTGAATTTCCTCAGCTATCAGTTGAGGTCGTATATCCAGGTGCATCACCACAGGATATTAATGAGCAAGTGACGGAAAAGCTTGAAACTAAATTCAAAGGGATTGATGGCATCAAGAAGCTTCAAAGTTCATCATTTGAAAGCATCGCTATCATCAACCTTGAGTTTCCATTTAATACGAATCTCGATGACGCTGAACAGCAGGTAAATACCTATATAAAAGAGGCAGGCCTGCCGGAAAACGTTCAGACAAACGTGAACAGATTCTCTTTTGGCACCTTCCCGATTTTTAACATTTCCCTTTTCGCTAAGGACGACAATAATCTTGGAAAACTGGTGAATGAAGAAATCATCCCAGAATTAAATAAAATCCAGGGTATTAATAGTGTTTCAGTTGGCGGGCAAAAAGAAGAAATCGTCCAGATTACAGTTAACCAGGATAAAGCAGCTGAGCTGGGACTGAGTTTAAACGAGATTAAGGAACTCATTGACTCAAAAAAATTCAGCTTTCCTGCTGGAAACCTGAACGAGAATGAAATCCAGATTCCTGTCAGGGTCCAAGAGAAAATAGAAAAAATTGATGAGTTGGAAAACCTGGTGATCAAGCCGAAGTTTGTGCCCAATGCACCGCCAGTTAAGCTAGGTGAAATTGCGGATATTGAAATGATTACCGAAAAAGCCGAAATCACCCGCTATAACGAGAAGGATTCCCTTTCAATGGCCATCACGAAAAAACAGGATGCCAATACTGTTGCTGTGGCTGATAAGGTATTGGAAGTAATAGAGAGCTATAGTGATCGACTCGATTATGCAATTGGCTTTGACTCTGCGGAAGGAATTGAAAAATCAGTAAATACGCTGATCAAAGAGGGGCTGCTCGGGGCACTATTCGCCTCTATCGCGGTCCTGGTTTTTCTAAGGAATTTCCGGGCCACAATCATAGCGATTGTTTCCATACCGTTATCTTTATTAATTTCATCCATTTTCTTAAACCAGCTTGATATTTCGTTGAACATCATGACTCTTGGCGGGATGGCCGTGGCTGTCGGCCGTGTCGTCGACGACAGTATCGTTGTAATTGAAAATATATTCCGGAGGGTCAGAAAGACAACGGAAGGCATGACAGATGACCTGATCCAGGATTCAACAAGAGAAATCCTGAAGGCGATTACGTCCTCTACCATTACAACCGTGGTCGTATTCCTGCCTCTTGGGCTTGTAGGCGGCATTACCGGTGAGTTCTTCCTTCCATTTGCCCTGACTATCGTTTTTTCCTTGCTGGCTTCACTGATTGTGGCCATTACGATAGTGCCGATCCTGGCGAAGTTCTCATTCAAAATGGTGCCGAAGGAAGAAAAAGAAGGTTATATACAGCGTGCCTATGGTGCTTCGATCAAATGGTCACTGAACCATAAGGCACTTGTCATCATTCTTTCGGTTGTATTGCTGGCAGGCTCAGGCTTCCTTGTGAAAGGCCTGGGTTTCACCTTCATACCTAACGAAGAGCAAAAGCTGCTGGTGGCATCATTCCAGCTTCCATCATCTACCTCACTTGAGAGAACAAATGAAATCTCTTTAAAAGCAGAGGAAATGTTCGCAGACAAAAAAGAAATTAAAGATGTGACTGTTGGCATCGGCAGCCGTGATTTTCAAACTGGTCTGAAGCGCCAAAACCAGGCAAATTATTTCATCAGTCTTGATGATGGCGTCAGCGTATCAACCTTTATACCAGAACTTGAAAAAGAATTGGAGGATTTAATCTTCACATACGAGCCTGACGCTAAAATTGGCGTCCAGGAACAGTCCACCGGCGGGCCTCCGTCCAATAATAATGTGAACATCGATCTATATTCGACCGATTTGCAAACCCTGCAGGAGGCAGCTGCCCAGGTAGAAGAATATATGAAAAAGCAGGAAGACTTAAAGTATGTCTCCAATAATTTCTCTGAAAAACAAAAGCAAGTAATTGTCGACATCGATCCTGAAAAGACTGCTCAGCTGGGTCTGTCCGGATTCCAGATTCTCGGAACAATTGCTGATAAAACTAAACCAGTCGATGCCGGGACGATGAATTTAGGAAACGAAGATCGAAGGGTTGCCATCACATATGATGAGCAATCGAAAACATTGGAGGACTTGAAGAACACGATTATTTTTACCCAGCAAGGTCCTACTCCAATAACGGACATCGCCGAAATTACCGAAGCCGAGGCATTCACATCCATCCAGAAGCTTGACGGCAAAATATTTGCCCGGGTTTCTGCACAAATTGCCTCAAATGATATAAGGGCAGTATCTACAGCTGTCATTGACGGTGTGAAAAATGATCTTGACCTTCCTCAAGGAGTTTCCCTGGAAGGTGGAGGCGGCAGTGATGAAACAGTTGAGACATTCACTCAGCTCGGAATCGCGATGATTGTCGCAATCGGCCTTGTATACCTTACGATGCTGATTACATTTGGGCAGGCAAGAATACCATTTATCATCCTCTCATCCCTGATTTTTGTTCCAATCGGATCCCTGCTCGGTCTTTGGATAGCAAATGAACCAATGTCTGTAAGTGTCATGATCGGATTGCTGATGCTGATAGGGATTGTTACGACAAATGCCATCGTGCTTGTTGACAGGATCGGCCAAAACCGGATTGAAAAAGGGATGGAAATTCGCGAAGCTTTAGTTGCAGCAGGTGTAACAAGACTGCGTCCAATTCTGATGACTGCCTTTGCAACAATTGCTGCTTTGATACCGTTAGCTCTGACAACATCTTCAGGCACATTGATTTCAAAAGGGCTGGCCGTTACCGTTATCGGCGGACTCACCTCATCCACCCTGCTAACGCTTATCCTGATCCCTGTCATGTATGAAGTCTTTTTCTTCAGGCAGGTGAAAAAGGAACGGGGAATGTAATACTTTTTTAATAGAAACAGTCTTTACTTTCGCCAAGAAAACAATAAAAAAGCGAAGCCAACAGGCTTCGCTTAATTTTTTACAATTCACGATCATTCACTGAATCGAGCCAGCCCTCAATTTCACCAATAACCGATTGAACGCATCCCTCTTCGAAAGGAGAAATCAGGTTAGCAGCCTTCACAAGCTCTGTAAACGCCATGCTGCCGCCAAGCTTGCACAGATTTGCGTAATCCTTCCAAGCTTCCTCCTGGTTTTCTCTGGAGCGTTTCCAGAACTGGAAAGCACAGATTTGCGCCAGTGTATAATCGATATAATAGAACGGAGAATTGTATATATGGCCCTGGCGCTGCCAGAAGCCGCCTTCCTCCAGGTATGCAAATCCATCATAATCTTTATGCGGAAGATACTTCTTCTCTATTTCCCTCCATTGCTGCTTGCGCTCAGCTGGTGTTGCCTCTGGATTTTCATAAACCCAGTGCTGGAATTCATCAACAGATACGCCGTATGGCAGGAAGAGCAATGCACTGCTCAAATGGGAGAATTTATATTTATCTGTATCTTCCTTGAAGAATAACTCCATCCAAGGCCATGTGAAGAACTCCATGCTCATTGAATGAATTTCACATGCTTCAAATGTCGGCCAGTAATACTCTGGAATTTCAAAATGGCGGCTGGAGTACACCTGGAAAGCATGCCCTGCTTCATGCGTCAAAACATCAATATCTCCTGAAGTACCATTGAAGTTTGAAAAGATATATGGCGATTTGTAATTCTCAATATAGGTACAGTAACCCCCGCTTGCTTTTCCCTTCTTGGCCACCAGATCCATCAGGTTATTATCATTCATGTAACGGAAAAATTCGCCCGTTTCTTTAGAAAGCTCATCGTACATCTTTTGGCCGTTTTCAATAATCCATTCAGGACTTCCTTTTGGTGCAGCATTCCCGGTCTTGAAGTCAAATGGCTCATCATAAAACTTCAGCTCTCCCACGCCAATCCGGTTTTTTTGGCGCTCCTTGAGCTTAGTGGCAACAGGTACAATATATTGATGCACCTGGTCACGGAACGCAGCAACCATTTCGCTGTTATAATCCGTGCGGAACATACGATAATAGGCTAATTCAACAAAGTTCTTATAGCCCAGCTTATGTGCGATTTCAGTTCTTACCTTAACAAGGTCATCATAAATCCGGTCGAATTCTTCTCCATGCTCGGAGAAAAACGCGAACTTTGCTTCACTTGCCCGCTTTCTTGTATCACGGTCCTTTGATTCAGTGAAAGGATCCAGCTGTGCAAGTGTATACTCTTCTCCATCAAACATGATTTTCGCCGAAGCAACAAGCTTTGTGTATTCAGTTGACAGTTTGTTCTCTTTTTGCATCAATGGAACAACTTCAGGTGAAAATTGTTTTAACTGGGCTTCTGCCAGAGCGAATAGCTGGCGGCCCCATTTTGCCTCAAGCTCAGCTTTGTATGGAGATGAAACCAGCGCTTCATAATACTTCGTGACCAGTCCCTCTACTTGAGGTGCAAGATCATCGAGAAAATCCTGTTCACCCTTGTAAAATTCGTCCTCTGTATCAATGGAGTGGCGAATATAGCAAAGATTGAACATGGTCCCTACATCATTTCGCAGTTCATTGATTTCGTTCATCGCAGTGCTTTGTTCTTCTACTGAACCAGCATTCTTGAATTTCTCAAGCAGCTGGTCGAAATTTGAAGTAATTTCGTCCAAATTTGGGCGAACATATGTATATTGCTCAAATCTCATGGTAATGCCCCCTTTTTCTCTTTATTGGATTGAGCGAATCCCCATCACTATCCTATTCTACGGAAATTCCAGATATCCTTTTATTTACGGAAAAACAAAATAAAAAAACGGCCAAAATAGCCGTTATGTCAATATTTCCCGACGGAAAGCCCCAGCTTCTTAAGCAAGACAATTGCCTGGGATTTCTCATCATCAGCTAGGCTGCTCATCAACTCATGAATCAGGGCACTGTGCTCAGGAAACATTCCTTCTATCAGGTTCTTTCCTTCTTCAGAGATGCTTGCATATGTCACCCTGCGGTCCTTTGGGCATGCAACCCTGTTCAGATAGCCTTTTTCCTCGAGTTTGTCTACAACATAGGTGATGCTCCCGCTTGCCAGCAAGATCTTGCCGCCAATCTGCTGCAATGGCTGGTCGCCCTTATGGTAGAGAAGCTCAAGAACAGCAAATTCCGTAGGATTCAGTCCATTCTTCTGGATGACTTTATTCACTTTCTCATTCACTGCCCGATATGCACGGGACAGGACGATGAACAGCTTTAAGGATTGGTCTGTACTCTCTTTATTCATTTAAATCATTCCTTTACCTATAACGACTTATCTTTATGTAGAGTATAGCTGAAATTATGGTTTTTATCAGTATTTCCCTTTATTTTATTCTAAAATCTATCTTCAACGCCTGGCAAGTTTTAAAACCCTGAAGTTTAAAACCCAAGTAAGTTAGGGAAAAATACCGTCATGACCTATACATCATAGAAACAGGAGTGGCTATCGAATGAAAAAAGGATTAGGCATCATTATCGGATTGGCAGTTATACTCGGCATTTTTATCATGATGGGAGTTGGCAGCTATAATAGCTTTGTGAGCGAGGAAGAAAACGTGAACCAGGCATATGCCCAGGTGGAAAACCAGCTGCAGAGAAGGCTGGACTTGATTCCTAACCTCGTGAACACTGTAAAAGGATATGCTGCACATGAAAAAGAGGTTATCCAGTCCATCTCAGACGCGCGAGCGAGACTGGCTGGTGCCAGGACACCAGAAGAACAGGCAACAGCTAACGCAGAGCTTTCAAATGCTCTAAGCAGACTGCTAGTGGTAGTCGAAAACTATCCAAATTTAAAAGCTGACCAGCAGTTTACGCAACTTATGGATGAGCTTGCTGGTACTGAAAACCGACTGGCAGTTGCACGCAAGGATTATAATGACCAAGTATCTGTCTACAACAAAAAAGTTAAGCAATTCCCGGGTGCCCTCGTCGCGAACATTACAGGATTTGACGAAAAGGAATACTTCAAAGCGGATCCACGGGCGCAAGAAGCTCCTGCTGTTGATTTCGGGGGCTGACAATGAGCCATAAAAGATTCTCCGGATCAGCAGCTCTTCTTGTTATCCTGATAATGCTGCTTCCAGCCGGAGCAATCGCGGCACCTGGTGAAATTCCGGCACCTGTTGGGGATATTTATGTACAGGATTTCGCGAATGTATTAAACGACAATGAAAAAGCACAGCTGCGGAATTTGGGGAGATCGATTGATGACCAGACAACCTCCCAAATCGCCGTGCTCACCGTTCCTTCAATCGGTGAAACGAGCATTGAAGAATATTCCGTTGAAGCTTATCGCAAATTTGGACTTGGGACAACCGAAAATAATAACGGTGTCCTGCTCGTCATTGCGATGAAAGAGAAAAAAATCAGGATCGAGGTTGGTTATGGCCTTGAAGGCATCATCCCCGATGGGAAAGCAGGGAGAATTCTTGATGAATATGCTATCCCCCATCTAAAAAACGGGCAGCCAAATCTAGCCGTAATGAACACTTATCAAGCACTGGCCAGCGAAGTTGCCGGAACAAATGAATTCGGCAGTGCCCCCAGTCAAAAGCAGCAGGACCAGCAGCAGGATTTCCCTATTCCTTCCTGGCTGTTGATTATCATCATAATCGGAGTAGTTGTTCTTGATTTTATGTTTTTTGGCGGAACACTTACCTACCTCCTCTTATCGATTATCTCCCGTGGAGGTGGTGGTGGCGGTGGACCGCGCGGGGGCGGGGGCGGATCCTCCGGTGGCGGCGGTGCCAGCCGCGGATGGTAACAAACTGGAAAAACACCAGATCACTAATGGATCTGGTGTTTTTTTGCATAACATCTGTTTAAACTCTATACAATAACTATGATAGAAGGCAGGTGATTTCATGAACCCAAATATTCTATTAATTGCAGGAATCGTTACAGATCTGGTCCTTCTCATTTTTTTAAGTACCATGATTGATCAAATAGGGATATTGTTCTTTTCGCTGTTGGCCGTTCTTCTTCTGGGAGGAACATTTTTCTTCTATACCTTAGTGAAGAAAAACAATCGACAGCGTTAGTTAACGTTAACGATTGGTCGTTTGTTTTTAATCCTCTCCCTCAGTTCTTCCATCATGCGCAGCAAACGCTCACCCCTGTCCTCAGGGGCTATTTTTTTGTGGAGGACTGCGTATAAAACAACATCACGCAGCATCAGGAATAATGGAAGCTGTGCCTTCCAACCTTCTGGTAAATTGTTATTATTTTTGTACCCATCCATGAAGGCTGCCAGGAAAGAATCTCCAAAACGCTGTCTCTCGGCTTGTTTCTCTGGCGGGATCTGATAAAAAATTGAATAAAATAACGGGATGGCAATGTCAGATGCAAACCAGTGATAGCAAGCATCATCAAAATCAAATACATGAATCTTTTCCCCATCATAAAAAAAATTGCCTGAATGGATATCTGTGTGAATCAATCCATATGTATCTGTATTTTTTGGCAGCTTTTTTATGCGATCTAACAGCTCCCTTGCATTCTCTACAAGCTGGAATTCGCCTGTTGGAAAATACTTCTCAACTTCCAGTATTTCATCCTCTTCCCAGCTGTTCCTGGTTTTAATCCCATCTGCAGGTTCATATCCTTTTGTTGCTTGGTGCATCAACGCAGTTGTCTCACCCCATGCCTTGAACAGCTGAGCATCAAATTTTTCAGAACGGACACTCACCGGTTTCCCGGCAGCCTTGGAGTAAAGGCAGCCATAAAATTCACTGCCATCACCTGCAGGGATGGTTTCGACCAGAAGACCCTTTCTGGACTCATAAACCTCAGGAACAGAAATACCTGATCGATGCAGGTGCTGCATCCAGTCAAGTTCAGAAAGAATGTCAGTCCCTCTTCGGTGTGAGCTGTGTGTAATCCTTAAAATATAAGCTTTTTCACCTTGGCAGGTCTCATAAACATAGTTTTCGAAATCGCCAAGCTTTTTCACTTCTTTTTCAAGTCCATACGATTCCAGGAATTCATTCAGAATCCTTTCTGTCATTAATTGATCAACCGACTTTTCCATATCCCTTTTCCCCTCGTTTATTTTACTTTTCGCAATACTCAAATTATATTACATCACATTTTTAATTATAAAAGCTATTTTTATCTGGAGACTTTTTTTGTAAAATAAAATGTAGGAAACCGAAATAATTCCCAAAGGAGACAACTATGACTCAATCTGCTGCAGCTGTCAAAATCAAACCGCAGAAACAAAACGAAACAGCATATAAAATCCTTTTTATCATTGGGCTCGTCCATTTGCTGAACGACTCAATCCAATCCGTGATACCAGCCATGTTTCCAATCCTCGAAAAATCAATGGGACTTACGTTTACACAGCTTGGAATCATAGGTTTTTCGCTGAATATCGTGTCTTCATTGCTTCAGCCAATGATCGGCATGGCAACGGATAAAAAACCAATGCCATTCGCATTGCCAATCGGATTGACCTCGACGATGTTTGGCGTACTGGGGCTGGCCTTCGCCTCAAGCTTTGAATTCGTTATCCTGTCCGTCCTGTTCATCGGGCTGGGATCAGCTGTTTTCCATCCTGAAGGATCAAGGGTAGCCTATATGGCCGCTGGACCTCGCAGGGGACTTGCCCAATCGATTTATCAGGTTGGAGGGAATTCCGGACAGGCACTTGCTCCGCTTATAACAGCACTAATCCTTGTTCCCCTTGGCCAAATAGGTGCTGCCTGGTTCACCCTGGTGGCAGCAATTGCTGTCGCTCTGCTGATTTACATTGCAGTCTGGTATTCTCGCAAACTGAATTTGGAAAAGATAGCCGCAAAAGCGAAGCAAACGGGGAAGCAAGTAAACAAGGGTATTACAAAAAATGTCAAGATTGCACTGCTACTGATACTTTTCCTGATTTTTGCGCGCTCTTGGTATATATCGGGAATGACTAATTTCTATGCGTTTTATGCCATCGACAAATATGGCCTATCAATCAGGGAATCTCAAATGTTCCTTTTCGCCTTCCTCGTTGCAGGTGCTTTTGGCACATTCTTTGGAGGGCCTCTGGCAGACCGTTTCGGGAAGAAGAATGTTATTTTCCTTTCTATGATAGCGACTGCTCCATTATCCGTCATCATCCCGTTTGTCCCAACAGCTGCCGCTTTTATCCTGCTATTGGTTAGCGGCTTTATCCTAATGTCGAGCTTTTCAGTCACTGTCGTTTATGCCCAGGAGCTGGTTCCGGGAAAAATCGGCACGATGGCTGGCCTGACAGTAGGTCTTGCTTTTGGAATGGGTGCAATCGGTTCAGTCGGCCTTGGAACGATTGCAGACATGTTCGGATTAACAACTATGATAATTGGAGTAGGCTTCCTTCCGATTCTAGGAATTCTGACGCTATTCCTTCCTTCAGATGAAACGCTGGCAAAATGGAACAATTAAAATTTTCCATTTGCAGAAAAATGTTTAGACAGTCTCCCTGTAAGGAAAAATGTAATGAGTATAGTAATGAAGGGAGATCACCATGTCTAAGTTTAAAATCAATTATTTTTTTGAAAAGGATTTTTCAGTTTCGCGCCCGATTGAAGGAGAGGACATTTCAGATGCCATCCAGGACGCGAAAGACCAGGAAGGAATCATTGAATTCACCAGCGAGGACCATACCTTCTACAGATTCGATACAAAGGACATTAAGCTTGTGACAATTACGGAGGAAGCTTAACGATAAAAAGGTGAAGCGTACGGGAATTTTTGCCCCTCCGCTTCACCTTTTTCATTTTTTTAAATCAATCTGATGCGTTCAGCAAGCTCATGTTTTTCTTCAGCAGTCAGCATATTCTCAGCCATTGGGAAAAGGATGCCCTCTTCCTTAGAGAAGTGGCTGACAAGTGTATAGTTTGCATTTTTTATCAGAGTTGCATTTTCAATCATCTGTTCTTTAGTAAATTCTGCTGTTTCGTCCTTTGTTTGATGGAGGAAGGTGCCGATGAATCTCTTGGCCTGATCATGTTCATATTCCATCACAGCAATTGGGCCCATCTCACGGCCGATGTACGCAGCCATCATCTCAAAGAGGACGCCTTCTTCCCTTTCTGAGTGCGGCTCCAGCTCTGCCAGGAAGTCAATTACTGCAGGTCTTAGCAATCCAAAGTTCTCTTCCATTTGTTCTCCTGCTTCTATCTTCTCGCAGAGCTTGAGCAGCTCGTCCAGCATTACCAATAAAGGCGGATGCTCATCCTTCAATTGCTGAAGCCCTTCGGATAAATTAAATTTAGAATTGAAATCCATTCCACTCATGCAGCCAGTCATTTTTATTTCCTCCCATACCGTTAAGATACTCTTAGTATAGAATTCTTTGCCTGACTGGGTTGTGATTGCCATCACAAATTGCATATAACCGGGGAAATTTGAATAAAATATGACACTTTGTGAAAATTTCAAAAAATTTTAACAATTCGCCTTCAAATTTCTAGAAACCTTACATATAATGAAGTTATAGCTTATAGCAAAGGGAGTGAGTTACCTTGCAAAATGAATATTATCGAGACTTTTATCAAAAAGCTCTGATCCAGGCTGGCCAGAGTGATAAAAAGGCTTTTCTGGATGAACATCCAGATTTGCTCCATACCCATTTATTGATCGGTCTCCAGGGCACCCCCGCTGAAGGCAGCGAATATTACCACTGGAACGTCACTATTTATAAATCTGATGCCTTTGGGTTCTACGATGGGTGCACACCTGTCTATTCATCATCCCTCTTCGACCGCTTTGATGATGCTGTCGATGCAGCCGGGAACATAGAAATGAAAATCCGGCATGATCAGCTTCACGCGGTACGCCTGCAGGAAAAAATCAGCTGAACCTAAAACTCTCCTCATCCTCCTCCATTTAGCTTTTCTCTTTTTGATCCCTTATGTGAAAAAACTTACATATGATGCCAATGGAAAAATCCCATAAAAAATGAATTGATTCGCTTTTCTTATGACAATAATCAAAAAAAAATTGGCTATAGCTGAGCAGTTTTTGCTATATTTTGTTTTATATCTTTTGCATGCGCCTGAAACCTCCACGGCTCAACCACCTTTGATCCAATCATTGATACTCCTTTCTCAATTCAATCTATATCGTTTTTCCAACGGTGTACAAAATGAAAGCAGCTGGCGGGACTTGAATTGTCCGCCAGCTGCTTTTAGCCATGCTGATAACTAGGCAAGCCTGAATACAATACCGTGACCGCCCTTGGGATATTCCCACTTGATATTCTGGTATGGACAGCCAATACGGCAGCTCCCGCATTCGTGGCAGCCTTCATAGCCTACCTGCATTCGCTTTCCTTCCCATTTGTATACCTCTGCCGGGCAGAAAACCGTACAAAGCTTGTCAGGACATTGAGTCATGCAGATGTCGTGATCCAGTACAGTCAGATGCGATTTTGTGTCACACTTAAACCTGATCAGATATTGCTTTTCCTCGATGTTTGTCGTTGACATTATTTCACCGCCTTCCAGGCACGATAGATATCTTGCATTACCTTAAGCGTTCCCTTTTCTGATGTCATGCTGCGTATGATCTGCTTTTGTTTTTCTTTCTTAGGAGTACCATCTACAGTAAAGAACTTACTCATTGCCTGGTTCATCATTGGAAGATATTCTTTGAAGTACTGCGGATATTTCTCAAAGGTATGGGCTGCATCCTTATACTTTTCAAGGTCCTTGATAATGAAGCTTCCGAATAACGCTTCTTTGTAGCGGTTAAGGCTTCTTTCACTGAAGTCGCCATCCTTCTTTGCCTCCACGATCGCTTCTGCAGCCATCTGTCCTGATGCCATTGCCATATTGGAGCCTTCACGATGGATGGCATTTACTAGCTGGGCTGCATCTCCTACTACAAGGACTCCGCTGCCAACAACCCGGGGAACGGAATGGTATCCGCCTTCAGGTATTAAATGGGCAAGGTACTCAGCTGATTCACCGCCTTCAAGATATGGTCGCACCATCGGATGCTTTTTCAAATAATCCAATAGCTCATACGGCTTGAGCTTCGCTTTGATCATACTTGATAATGTTGTTCCAACCCCGATGTTCAAGCTCTCCTTGTTTGTGTACAAGAATGCAGTACCAAGGTTGCCTTTTGTAGAATCCCCAAAGATTTCAATCGTTGTACCATGGTTTCCTTCAAGATTAAAGCGCTCATTGATTTTATCCTTAGGAAGATTGATAACCTCCATGACAGTAAGAGCGACTTCATCTGGGCGGAATTCCCTGTGGAAACCAAGCTGCTTGGATAGCAAGGAATTCACACCATCAGCAAGGACGACTACATCAGCATGGACCTCACCATCAGGGCGATCAGTGCGAACTCCTATCACCTTTCCATTCTCGACAATACATTCCGTTACAACAGTTTCATTGATTAATAGAGCTCCAGCCTCCACAGCTTTCTGGGCGAACCACTGGTCAAATTGCGCACGCAGGACTGTAAAATTATTATATGGTTCAACGGCCCATTCGAGACCCTTATATCCGAACTGGACCACCGACTCTTTGTCCATCATCCAGAAGCGCTGTTCAACAACTGGTCTCTCAAGCGGTGCCTCCTTCCAGAATTCAGGGATAATATCCTCCATCTGTTTTCGATAAAGAACTCCTCCCATTACATTTTTACTTCCCGGGTATTCCCCGCGCTCAATCAATAATACCTTCAAGCCTTTCTTGGCACAGTTATAAGCACAAGAAGTGCCTGCAGGACCTGCTCCTACGACGATTACATCAAATTTTTCAGGCATAGCTCATTTCCCCGCCCTTCTCTTTGCTGAGCTCTTTGAATTGGTGGATTAGCTTTGGTACAATTTCCAGTGCATCACCAACAATTCCGTATGTCGCTACATCGAAAATCGGAGCATTCGGATCTTTATTGATGGCAATGATCAGTTCTGAGTTCTTCATTCCCTCAACATGCTGGATCGCCCCGGAAATCCCAATTGCAAAATAGATTTTCGGCGTAACGGTTTCACCAGTCTGGCCAACCTGCTGCTCATGTTTTAGCCAGCCAGCCTCTACTACATCCCTCGTTCCGCCTACGCTTGCACCAATTACTTCTGCCAATTCATGAATCAGCTGGAAGCCCTGTATATCGCCAAGCCCTTTACCTCCTGCCACAATGACATGAGCTTCGGCAAGGCTCGCCTTTTTTGTTACGTCCTTCACAATTTTGATCACTTTTGTGCGCATATCTTCCTCGTGAAGATCCAATTTTTCCTCGATGATGATCCCTTTCCTTGAGGCATCCGCTTCCAGCGCCTTCATGACTTTAGGACGGACCGTGGCCATTTGCGGCCTGTGCTTCTTGCATAGGATGGTTGCCATGATATTACCGCCAAAAGCTGGACGGCTGGCCTCCAGCAGCCTCTTATCAACATCCACATCGAGCATCGTTGTATCTGCAGTAAGGCCAGTACTCAAATCAGTCGCAACCGCACTTGCAAGGTCTTTTCCATTAGGGGTTGCACCATACAGGAAGATTTCTGGCTTGTATTTTTCAGCAAGGGCGCAGACACCCTTCATGAAAGACTCCGTCCGGTAATCCTTCAAAACGGGATGGTCAATAACATACACCTGGTCTGCTCCTGCGTAAATTACTTCATTTGCCAAGGGAAGGACATTTTCACCTAACATCACTCCCGACAGCGGAACCTCAAGCTTGTCTGCGAGCTTCCTGCCAGCACCAAGCAATTCAAGTGAAACACCTTCGATTTTCCCTTCGTTTACTTCTATGAATACCCAGACTCCCTGGTTTCCTTCCATGCTATTGTTCCCCCTTTAAAATCAGAATCAAGAGTTGGCCGCTGTTAACTTAAGAAGGTCTTTTCTTTCCATTAAGATCCCCATAAGCTGTTCCACCTGGGAATCTGCGTTTCCTTCAATTCTCTTCCCGCCTTCCAGCTTGGGAGGGGTAAACATCTTGCCAACGATCGTCGGCGATCCCTTCAGTCCCAGCTGGGTCCTGTCGACCTCGCCAAGATCATTCACAGACCAGATGACAGGCTCATAACGCGCTGCATTGATCATGTTCGGCAGCGGGGCATACTCGATATCATTGATTTCCTTTTCTACTGTCAACAGGCAAGGCAATTGCGACTGGATCACTTCATAGCCATTGATCTGTTTTCGCTTGATATGAACATACTTTTCTTCCTTATTAACCTCGGAAACTTCGATTACATTCGTCACAGGCGGGATATCAAGGCGTCTTGCAATTCCTGGCCCAACCTGCCCTGTATCACCATCAATGGCATGCTTGCCGCAAATGACCAGATCAATTGGCATTTCGTTTGAAATCTTCTCAAGTGCCTTTGATAACGCATAGCTGGTCGCAAGTGTATCGGCTCCTGCGAAGGCCCTGTCCGAAATTAAATAGCCGCGGTCAGCTCCTATTTCCACACTCTTCTTAATGACGGCGACTGCTTGTGGCGGCCCCATCGAAAGTACAGAAATCGTCCCTCCGGTTTTATTCCTGATTTTTACTGCTTCCTGGACTGCATGGGCATCATAAGGATTCAAGATAGCCGGTGCGCTGCGCCGGTCCAGAGTGTTCGTCTTCGGATTGATTTTGATGATCTTTGTATCGGGCACCTGCTTGACACAAACAACAATGTGCATATCCTTTTTCTCCTCCTTAAAGTTCTAAAGGCAAAATGTAAGCGTTTTATGTTTGGCAAAAAAATAAATGCTATGTAGTACGATATATGAATCGCTTTACAAGCATAGTACCAACAATTGAAAAAGTGACAAATACAGTGAGGTTTATTTTTGAAAGTAAGCTGGAATTCCGGAAATTTCATGAACATAATGAAGCCCATTGTATAAAATGGTATTACGCTGCTGAGAGCTTGATGAGGTGCGGGAGCAATTTGGTGATAAAAACCTTTCTATGTTAAAAATATCTAAAATGTTTAATTAAAAACTATGACAATTATCACAGCCAGTTAATTTATCGTGAATTTTTGAGCAAATTGTTAAATTTTAATGCTCTCTTCAAAAAGGAGGGGAAATTGAGTTGGGTACAGTAGTGATTGGAAGCTTGCTTTCGGCGATGTCCACAGGCCTCGGGGCTTTACTCATTCTTTTTATGCACCGGGCTGTTACACATCGCTGGAGAGACTCGTTGCTGGCGTTTACTGCAGGGATCATGATGGCAGCTTCGACAATGGGGCTGATTCCCGAAGCATTGAATAAGGGGGGATTCCTTGAACTGGCAATAGGGGTTTTCCTTGGGGTATTGACTCTGACTTTCATGGAAAAAAATATTCCCCACATTGATCTGCAGCATTCGAACAAACAGATTCAATTTGATGAAAAGGCGCTGCTGATCATTGCAGCAATCACCCTCCACAACATTCCTGAAGGATTGTCTGTCGGTGTCAGCTATGCATCACCAGAGGGCAATGATACAGGCAATCTTATTGCTTTTGCTATCGGCCTTCAGAATGCACCGGAAGGTTTTTTGGTAGCCTTATTCCTGATCAACCAGCATATTAACAAGTTCAAAGCTTTTATCATCGCAACTCTGACCGGGGCAATTGAAATTGTGACGTCGATGCTAGGTTATTTTTCTACATCCTATGTCAACTTCCTCGTTCCCTATGGACTTGCTTTTGCAGCAGGGGCTATGCTTTTCATCATTTATAAGGAACTTATACCTGAAAGCCACGGTGATGGAAATGAAAGGTCCTCGACCTATTCGTTTATCACAGGACTTTTATTCATGATACTCCTCATAGAAATGTTTTAGCCACCGCCCTAAGGGCAGTGGCTATATTATTGGGGCTCGGGTTAGCTGACTATGCATAGGCTAAAACATATTGTTTCTTTGTCAAAAGGATCATCTGCCTGAAAAGAAGCTTGCCTCTTTGCCTTTGGATTTCTGTCTCCCTGCATAACGTTTGATATTCATATATTAATTTGTCTAATTCCTGGCTGCAGCGGACTGTTTCTTCGCTCGTAAAACCAGTTTGCTGGGCAACAGACACCATTTCTTCTCTTTTGCGATCTATTTCCTTCAATAAAGCTAATTGGGATTGATACACCTCATAATTCCTCCTATAAATCCTCTATTGCTTTAATTACTTAATAAATAAAAGATTACTTGAAAAATTATTGCAAATGCTTGTATCAATGTAAATAAATTCGCAAAATAAGACAAATTTCTTGGCGATAATTTTTTTCTTCGACAAATCTCTTCTATAGTTTAATTAAGATTGCTGGCTTACTTTATCGCTCTCGTAAATCGGCACCCAGCCTTCAGTGGTTACAAAGATACGAACCGCAACCACTTGACGGTCCTCCTGCAGTGTGAAATAGTGGCGTACATTTTCCGGAACAGAAATCAAATCTCCTGGATCGAGGAAAACTTCAAAGAATTCGCCGTCTTTCCCCTGGATGACAAAAACCCCATGGCCGCTGACAATGAATCTAACTTCATCATCTGTATGGTGGTGCTCCTGTTTGAAGTTTGCCAGCAGCTGGTCTAGATTAGGAGTGTTGTCAGACAAGGATATTACATCCTGCGCTTTATATCCCCTGCGGGCAGAAATATCCTCGATTTCTTCCTTAAAAGCTTCAAGAATCTCTTGCTTCTCTTCGTCCGTCAACAGGAATTTTTCCTGAAGGCTTGCTGGAAGCTTTGCGATATCCCATTTTTCATAAATAACTTCCTGCGCGTTTAAAAAAGCTGCTACTTCCTGTTCCTCAATGATCCGTTCTTGTGAATTTTGTTTAACGATGTATGCCATGTTCATTCTCTCCTTTTATTTACTGGATTCTTTATTTTCGGCTCTTTTCTAATACTTTGTTGCTGTTTTATAAACTTTTGAAAGAAAACACCCATTTTCAAAAAAGGTGAACATATGTTTTTTTTAAAGGCTTTGTAATAAAAGTCTGTTGATTTCCGTTCCAGGCCCTTCGCTTTCCTCGGGGCGTGCGGTGAGCCTCCTCGTCGCTGCGCTCCTGCGGGGTCTCACCTGTCCCGCTGCATCCCAAAGGAGTCTGCGCGCCTGGAACGAAGAGCAACAAGCTCTAAATTCAACATTGATGAAGGAAACAATCTTTGTGAAAACAGCCTGATTTTTAATTAAACTACTTTAAACAATTGAAATGGTTTGTGCTCCAGAAGCCTTAGCTGATAGCGGAACAAAAACTCGGTTGCTTCGAGGATTTTCTTTGCTTCGAATGCATTGCGGCCCCAGACGGTAATTCCATGATTCCTGATCAGGACTGCTCCTGAATCTTCTTTTACATGCTCGGAAAATGCCTTGGCCAGCGTTGGAATATGGGCATAATTCGGAATAATGGGAATTTTGAGGACAGCATCTTCCTCCCATTTATCAAATGCCTTGATTAATTCCTGACCTTGAAATTGAACCTCGCCTCTGTCTCCGTATACCTCGGAAATGACATTATTGTCTATCGTATGGACATGCAGGCTGCAGCCTGCATTTGTCTTCCTGTAAACCTCTACATGGAGTAAAGTCTCGGCAGAAGGCTTCAGGTGGGTTTCTCCCACAGGCCGGCCGAACTGGTCGACCAGCAAAAAGTCTTCATCAGTCCGCTTCCGTTTATCCTTTCCGCTTGCCGTTACAAGGAATTGTACCGGATCACTGTTCACTTTGATTGCCAGGTTTCCGCTTGTTCCCATGAACCAGTCACGTTCTGCCAATTCTGATTTCACATCCGCCAATTCTTCCCATTTCGTTTCTAAGATGCTCATCCTCTCACCCCTGTCTTTTTATTAAGAGCCTCAATGCAATCATAAAAGGTTTCAAAAGGAGTATATGGAATCGCCCATTCCTCGCATTTGTCCTTCAAGTAATCTCTTGCAAAAACATGATCCGCCTGCTTTGCTGCTTCCAAATCGGTAACTGAATCACCAATGACAATCTTGTATGTTTCATCGTCGGCAAGCTGTCTGATGATTGATGGCTTACAGCAGCCGCAATCATTCGAGCAGTGTTCATCACAGCTGTTTGGCCATTCAATTTTGATTGTATCGCGTGTAAAATCAGAACTGTTGCAGTATACGCCAGCAATAGGCCCGAACTGGCTTATGATTGGTTCAAGAAAAAAATCTATGCCGCCGCTGACGATGTAAACCGGAATCCCTTCATTCTTAGCGAAACCAAGGAATTCCTGAAATCCCGGGCGGATTCTTGCTTTCTCGACTGCAAACCGGATGATATCTTCCTTAAGGCTCACAGGCAGGAGTGCAAACATCCTGCCAACGCCTTCTCTGATGGAGATGCTTCGATCGAGCACCCTATCCTTCAGTTCCTCCCATCCCCGAGGAGCAAATTGATCCATTATCGCTATAATGTTATCCTTCTCGGTAACTGTTCCGTCAAAATCGCAAAATATCACTGGTTTGCTCATTTCGCGACCGCCTCGGCAGTACCCCACAGCTTGATCGCTGTACGCAATTCTTCGTGCTCAAGTGCTCCTTCTTCAAGTGTCCTGCCCTGCAGCACCGTATCAATTGCCTGTCTGAAGGCCCTTCCTCCACCCTGGGCACCGCCTGGATGTCCATGGACACCGCCGCCGGCATTGATGATTGATTCAATTCCAAAATCTTTTACTAAAAGCGGGACCATCCCAGGATGTATGCCAGCTGATGGTACTGGGAATGTCTTTTTAAAGCTATCTTCTGCAGTTAAAGCTTGTGCAATTGAAATAGCCTGCTGTTTTTCCAGTGCTACACTGCCATATGGCGAAGGGAATAAGGAGAAATCTGCTCCTGCATAGCGAACGAGCTTGCCAAGCAGCAGCGAATGGGAAAACCCGTAATCCGCTGATGAAGTGGATGCACCACTTACTGCAGGATGTGCCATGATTGGCAGCGGAATCTCCTCATCCTCAGCCAGTTCCTGAAGTACATCCAAGCCGTAGGCAAACACATTGAACAGCAATGCATCGGCGCCAAGTTCAGCAGCCTTCCTCGCCTTGTCTCTAAGCTGTGATGTCCGGCCAGTCAAGTTGGCCGCGTATAATGTCCTATGGCCAGTAGTTTCATAGACTTCATTTAAAGCCTGCTTTCCAAGCACGATTCTCTTTTCGAAAGGCGTAAGTTCGTTTTCGAATAGAATCTCATCGTCCTTAATCAGATCCACTCCGCCCAAACTTTGTTCTTTAAGCTGTTTTAGCAGGAAGTCAAAATCACGGCCGATGACACCTTTGAAAATGCTCATCAACAGGGGCCGGTCATGCACATCCAGTTTGTTGCGAATACCATCAACTCCGAATTTAGGACCTGGAAATGAAGTTTTCAGTTCATCGCCAAAATTCAGGTCCACGAGCTTCACCTTTCCGTCCAGTGAGAGCTTGCCGAAAACTGTTGTTAAAATGGCAGGCAGATCGGGTGAAAAATTAAGCGCTGGATATGCGATCTTAATCGTCGCTACCGTTTCTGAATTATGATCAACTCCGGTTCCTTCGACAGATACGACTCTTCCCTTATGTTTTTTCAGCTGTTTCTGGTCCAGCTCAGGTAAATCGGTCCATGACCCTACCGTCAATCCCAGGGCGATTCCCTCTGCTTTTTTTTCTGGATTATGCTTTGCATCATGGACGATATAAGTTGCAGTAATTTCACTCATGAAGTTCAATCTCCTTCCATAGCATTCATTCACTGGTCAAAATTTGAATAAAAAAAACCTCTTCGAAAAGAAGAGGTTAGATAAACAAACTAACATCTCCTTATCTATCAGCTTCCGCTGCAAGAATTAGCACCGTGCCCAGCAAATATGCTGGATCGGTTGCCGGGCTTCATCGGGCTCGTCCCTCCGCCTGCTCTTGATAAGAAAATAATTTAATTGAGTTATTTAATTGGTTTAATTGGTTAAAGTAATTTTACTAATTAGTATTATGTCAGGTTCATAAATCATTGTCAATATTTTTTTTGAAAATTTCCAAGCTTTCAATTCTGCTGACAGCTTCTGAAAGCCGTTCTTCTGACGTGAGCAATCCTACCCTTACAAAGCCTTCTCCAAATTCGCCAAACCCGATCCCTGGTGCTACGGCAATGTGAGCCTTCTCCAGCAAAAAGTCAGCAAACTCAACAGAAGTAAACGGCTCTGGGACCTTCAGCCATGCAAAAAAAGATCCTTTTGGAGCCGTGACCTCCCAGCCGATCTTGTTCAAACCGTCAATTAAGACATTCCTTCGCGATTCGTATCGTTCATTCAATTCGGCGACACAGTCCTGAGGACCGAGCAGTGCCGTTGCGGCAGCCTCCTGTACAGCACCAAACAGGCTTACATACATGTGGTCCTGAAGCAGGTTGATAGCGGATATCACACTCTTATTTCCTGCAGCAAACCCTACGCGCCAGCCTGCCATATTGTAAGTTTTAGATAAAGTATAGATTTCAATGCCGATATCCTTCGCACCTTCTGCCTGCAAGAAGCTATATGGGCGTTTCCCGTCGAACCCGATACCGCCGTATGCAAAGTCGTGAACAACACAGATTTCATTCGCCTTTGCAAGCTTGATTGTTTCCAGGAAAAAGGCCTCGTCTGCAACTGCTCCTGTAGGATTATTAGGATAGTTTAGGAACATCAGCTTTGCATTGTGAATATCTTCTTGTGCAAGCTCAGAGTAATCCGGCAGGAAGCTGTTCTCTTCTCTTAACGGCATGGTAACCATTTTTGCCTTTGCCAGCTCTACACCTGACCAATAATCAGGATAGCCAGGATCAGGAACGAGTATCGTCTCCCCTGGATTCAGCAGGCATTGGGGAATTTCAACAAGGCCAGCCTTCCCGCCAAATAGAATAGCAATCTCTTCTTCAGGATCCAGTTCGACATCATATTCTCTTTTATAAAACTCAGCTGCCGCTACCTTCAAGGATTGCATTCCCCTGAACGGCGAATACTTATGGTTCAATGGATTCTCAGCAGCTTCCTTCAGTTTATTCACGATATGTCCGGGAGTGGGCTGGTCAGGGTTACCCTGGCCAAGGTTAATCACGTCTGCCCCCTGTTCTGTGTATCTCCCTACTTTTTGTACGAGAGAAGCAAAGAATTGCTTGGGCAGGCTTTTCAGTAATTCTGACTGTTGAAACTCCATATTTTCTCACCTGCTTGGTATTAAGTTATAAATATTTGAAAATTTTAATTTGAAATTCTAGTCACAAATGATATAACGTAAATAGTAACTTGTAAAGAAATAATTTTCAGATATCTATGGCGGTGATACGTGATGAAATTTAAAATAGCCTGTCTGCAAATGGACATTGCTTTTGGAAATGCTGCAGAAAACTATAAAGCTGCTGCTGGGCTGATTGATCGTGCCAGCTCCCAAAACCCTGATATCATAGTTCTCCCTGAGCTTTGGACGACGGGTTATGATTTGGCTAATCTTCAGGAAAAATCGGATGAAGAAGCACGCGAAGCTTCCGCTTTTTTGAAAGAGCTGGCCGTTAAGCACGGTGCCAACATTATCGGCGGTTCCGTGGCGAATAAGACGGCCCAAGGCATCGAAAATACCATGCTCGTGTTCGACAGAAAAGGAGCGCAAGCCGGCAAGTACAGCAAATTGCATCTTTTTCAGCTGATGGATGAACATTTGTATCTTGCCCCGGGAAGCAGCAAAGGTATTTTCACTCTCGAAGACAAAAAATTCGCAGGGCTGATTTGCTATGATATCCGCTTCCCAGAATGGGTACGGGCCCATGCCCTTGAGCAGACAGAGGCGATATTTGTCGTTGCTGAATGGCCGATCCAAAGACTTGAGCATTGGCGGGCGCTGCTGATTGCCAGAGCAATTGAAAACCAGTGCTATGTTATCGCCTGCAATCGTTCAGGATCTGACCCAAACAATACGTTTGCGGGCCATTCGATGGTTATCGGGCCTTGGGGAGATGTCATTGCTGAGGCAGGGGAAGGCGAGGAGCTCCTGGTTGCGGAAATCAATTTAGACCAGGTTAAAGAGGCTAGGGGCAGAATCCCTATTTTTGCTGACCGCAGACCTGAATTCTATTAATGCAAGAACAAAAAGCGCACGCGCATTGTTCGTTCAGCCCCGAAGCGTCTCGAGGAGTTAGAAGCCCGCAGCTAGACAAGTGTCTCGAGGAGTTAGAAGCCCGCAGCTAGACAAGTGTCTCGAGGAGTTAGAAGCCCGCAGCTAGACAAGTGTCTCGAGGGGCTAGGCGCTGGAGCTGGATTTAGACACCTCGAATAGGTAACCACATAAAAATATTTTTTTTAAAATTCCTATAAAATATGAAAAACCGCCCAGTTTTCTTTCTGGTGCGGTTTTTCGCTATTATTCCGGCTTTGCCCACATTTCCTCCGGGTTCAATTCGTAAATGCCATTCTCCCGATAC
Organism: Mesobacillus sp.; assembly: GCF_057785455.1. Classification (NCBI taxonomy): domain Bacteria; kingdom Bacillati; phylum Bacillota; class Bacilli; order Caryophanales; family Bacillaceae; genus Mesobacillus; species Mesobacillus sp. The sequence goes on along the minus strand of NZ_JBYNSB010000034.1, from coordinate 42,083 downwards.
ATGTAATGGTTAATAATGAATTCTCTTCTGATGGTTGCATAGTCTTCATGGAATTTCATGATGTATTCATTCAATTCTTTTTCAGGATACTTTTTCCCTGATTTTAATCCTCTGACGATATATTCAAATACCATCAGCTTTTTCTTTCTTTGGGCAGGAATATTCTTCAGCTTTCCTTCCTTCGTAAAGAAGTTTTCAATGACCTTTTGCCTCTCTGTATTCAATTCAATCATTGCTTCCACCTCCCCTTCTTTTTTCTCAAATAGTCTTGTCAGTGTTTGCGCCTGCTGCTTGATTACAGATTTGTTCAAGTGGAAGTAAATTGTGTTTTTATCCCTGCGCTCATATATGACATTTATATCCCGCATTTTTTTTATATGGTGCGTAATGGTAGGAGGAGTAAGCCCAAGCTTTCCGGCTATTGCCTGCCCATGTAGCGGACCATTTGAAAGCAGGGCCACAATCCTGATTCTTGTCGGGTCACCCATTGTTTTATGAAAGGCCACAATCCTGTCGAGCTGCATAAAATCACTCCATCAAATTAAATAATCATCTAATTAGGTATATATCAAATATACAACATATCCTCAAGAATTAAAAGCCTATTTATCAAAAGAAGCAAGAAAAAACAGTCCGGCTCATAATCAGTCAGACTGCTTTGCTTTAATTGGCAAAAAAATATGGAAGGTGGTGCCACGGCCGATTTCACTTTCTACTTCTATCGTTCCGCCATGCTCTTCAATGATTTTAAAGCTGACCATCAGCCCAAGCCCGGTTCCTCGTTCCTTCGTAGTGTAAAATGGCTCTCCTAGCTTCTTTACCTTATCGGCAGGTATGCCTTCTCCTTCATCCCTGATGGAGATATGGATCCTTTCCCCCTGCTCCTTGGTGATCTCGACAGTCACAAAGCCGCCCTTCGGCATGACCTCAATGGCATTTTTGATGATATTGATGAAAACTTTTTTTAATTGGTTCGGTTCGCACAGCAATTCTCCCAGTCCATCTTCATACCTGGTTCTGAACTGGACATCGTGGAGGACAGCCTGGGCATTTAAAAGATCTACCGTTTCTCTCATGATCTTCGCTATATCAGTTTCTATATACTTGATTGCCTGAGGTTTGGCCAATATAAGGAACTCATTAATGATCGAGTCAATCCTTTGAAGCTCTGTTGTGATTACCTGGAAGTACAAGGAATAGGCATCTCCTGTACTGCTTTCAAGAAGCTGGATAAATCCCTTCAGCGCTGTCATGGGGTTGCGGATTTCATGTGCAATTCCCGCAGCCAATTCACCAAGCATATTCAATGTATCCGATTTCCTCAGCTGCGCTTCCATCTCTACTTTTTCGGTAATATCCCGGAACACGATAAGATTCAGGCTGTCTACAAGATGGTGTTTGACTGTGTATTCAAAATGCTTCATCCTGCCTTCTCCAAATTGTAAGGTTATCCTGTCATCCAATCTTCCTTTTCTAAGAAGAGCATCCGTTTTCTCCTGAATAATTTCTTCGCTGATTCCCAGCTTTACGAATAGCTCCCTGCAATTCAGGCTGCTTTGGTCCTCAGACTTCAACTCCAGCTTTTCCATTCCAGAAGGGTTTATTTCATAGCTTAGACAGTTGTCATTCCAAAGGATCATCCCCTCGAGTGACCCCTCAAAAATTTTACGGAATCGCTCCTCGCTTCTCCTTAGCTGCTGTTCCATGCGATACCGTTCGCTCACATCACGGACTATTGTCATATGATAACCGTTACCTGCGTTCAGCTTCACAGTGAACTCGAGGAGCTTTTTCCGCCCATTTGGCAGCAAAAAGAATGCCTCTTCCCGCAATGCCCCTTTTTCGAAAATGGCTTTCTTCATTTCACTATATTTTTCATCTTTCTGATAAATAAAATCATTAATCTTATACTTTAATAATTCCTCAATCGATAGCCCCAAAACCTTGCATATTGCTTCGTTTGCAGCAATGATTTTTCCGCTCTTTTCCCAAAAAACGATTCCATCAAGTGTCTCAAAAAACAAATTCCTGAATAGGCCGTCATCTTCAATAAATTTGCTTTTGAAACTCTTGCCATGCCCCTGTACTGTCACCGGACCTGATGAGCAGTCTGCTGCCTTTATTTGCTCTTTATGTATTAACATTTTTAATGAGGAATTTTCCTGTTCCAAGGCTGCTATTCTCTCTTTAAGCGCCTTAATTTCGTCTATGCTGTTAGCACTGCTCACCAGAAAGCCCCCTATTCAGAATCCCTTTTTTCTAGTAGTTTCTACACGAGTACCTAAAAATCCTTTTTAATAGTCGAATTCGCTGTAAATTATCAGATATTTCAAACGATTAATCATTGGATGATTGTTTTTGAATATAGAAAGGGCTATCTAATCCCTCATACATAATCTTCGATACAGAAAGGGTTTTATTGACGGATTTCCTGAAGCCTGTTTTTTTAAAAAAGGGTTACCTATTCCAGAGGTATTTAAAACTGACAGAAAGGGGGTTGGAATGTTAATCCAAACCCCTTTAAGCTACAAAGGAAGCGGGGCTGATACCCTGCTTCCTCATGGTATTATAGGTATTCACTTTCATGCTTTGCTTTAAGGCGCTGCCATCTTCTATCGACTTCATCTTCGAATTCGACAAGCATATCCTTGTTTTCTTCCTTCAAAAGATGCTTTGTTTTGCCCATGTATTTAAGCCATTCTGCTAAAGGGATTTTTTTGTTCTTTGCCTCTGGATCGTAAGTGATATTCGTGATTCCCTGCTCAACTTCATAAAGCGGGAAAAAGTTTGAATTCACAGCTGCTTCTACTATTGTCTGTCCATAGCGGTCCTCTGATTTCCAGTTAAGCGGACAGGTGATAAGAAGTTTGCCGTATACTGTGCCGACATTTTGTGCATACCATTGTGCTTTGGCCGCTTTCTTTACTAGATCCTGCGGGAAGGCTTCTGTTCCTGTAAATACATAAGGTATATTCGTAGAAGCCATAATCTGGGCTGTATCCTTATGGTGGAACGCCTTACCCTTTTGAGCCCTGCCCACATTCGATGTACTTGTCATATGGCCAAATGGCGTGGAATACGATAGCTGAGATCCTGTGTTCATATACCCTTCGTTATCGTATTCCAGCATGATCAGCTTATGGTTGCGCAGTGCGGTTCCAATTGCCGAGCCCATTCCTATATCCATGCCGCCGTCGCCTGTGACCATGACGAACGTCGCATCAGCAGACACTTCAATTTCCCCGCGGCGCTTTAGTTCAAGGAACGCCTCCAGCGTTCCTGATAAAGTTGCTGCACCATTCTGGAAAAGGTTATGGATTGTCGTTTGTTTATGCGATGTATGTGGATATGCCGTGGTTACAACATACGCGCATCCCGTCTGGAACAGGACGACAAGATCCCCTTCGATTCCTTTGAAAAATAGTTCCAGCCCTCCAAATATGCCGCAGCCCGGGCAAGCACCATGCCCTGATGCAATTCGCTTAGGTTTCGTGGTCAATGCACGGAGCGGAGGAATTTTAACATTCAGCTTGTTCTTTTCCTCATCATGGCTTACCTGAATCAAGCCTGATTTGTAGACATCACCATGCTGTGGCTCTATGACCTGCTTCAAGTTCTTTTCAGGATCTCCAGGGACATGGCCGAAGTAATCAAATGGCTTCTCGGCATAGCCTTTTTCTTTGGCCTCTATTGCCATCGCAAAGAATGCCTCCGCATCCTCGGCATAGAAATCCTTGCCTCCAAGGCCGAACACCCTGCTCAAGACTATTGTTTCATTGTCTTTGTCCTCCTGGAGTGCAGATTTGATTTCATGCGTGAGGTTAGGGCCGTGACCGCCGTATGAATCTGCTCTTTCGCCTACTAGCAATGACTTTACATTCTTAAGCGCTTCCCTGATTTCCCGGGCAGGGAATGGGCGGATGATATTTGGGCTGATCACTCCTGCTTTAATTCCCTGAACACGAAGCTTATCCACCACATCCTTGGCTGATTCGGCTGCTGAATTCAGGAGGAATAATGCCACATCTGCATCCTCCATCTTGTAAAGTTCGAGTATATCGTAATTTCTGCCTGACAATCTTGCGTACTCGGCTGCAACTTCTTTATATACATCGTTTGCTTTATACATCGCTTCCGACTGCTGGTAATGGTTATTGATTAAATCATCGCCATTCATATGGGCACCGATCGTTACCGGTTGTTTTGGATCCCTGGCGAAATTATATTCTGTTGGAGCCTCACCGACAAATTTCTGGACGACGGCGCGATCCTTGAAATAATTCACCTTCCTCTTTTGGTGTGATGTGAAGAAACCATCGTAAGCCACCATGACCGGAAGGCGGACATCGGAATGCTCGGCAATCTTCAATGCCATGATATTCATATCATATACAGCCTGAGGCGTTCTTGCTGTAAGGATGACCCATCCTGAATTTAACGCAAAATACAAATCAGAGTGGTCACCGCGAATATCAAGAGGACCGCTGATCGATCTTGTAACCAGGTTCATGACCATTGGATAGCGAGTACCTGATTGAACCGGCAGCTGTTCCAGCATATACATGAGGCCATTTGCACTCGTCGCATTGAAAACGCGTGCACCAGTCGCAGCAGCTCCGTAACAGATCCCCGCAGAACCGTGTTCTCCATCAGCGGGGATCAGCTTGATGTCATGTTCTCCCCTTGCTTTCATCAGATCGAGGAATTGCGCAATTTCCGTCGAAGGGGTGATTGGAAAATAGCCCATGAGATGGTAATTGATTTGTGCAGCAGCCATTGCGGCCATTTCGTTACCGGATTCAAACGTAGTTATTTGTTCTGCTGAAGACATAGTTTTCAAGTTTTCCTCTAAAATGGACATTAATAGACCCCTCCAGTCACATAAGGATGATTATGCTTCACTCTATTTTCATCTGCATATCCAATCATTTCTCTCAAATCAGATAAAGCAGAAGTTGGACATGCTTCAACACATTTCAGGCAGCCTTTGCAGTATTGGTAGTCGATTCCTTTGAGGAACATCTGTTTTCGGCCCCTCTTGTCCTCGCCTTCCTCCCATACGAAGCAATAATCCGGACATGCCGTATCACAAGCAGCACAATTGATGCACTCCTCCTGAACGAATTTCGGCAGGAATCCTTGCCTTGAACCGCTCAGATCCTTAAGGATGCTGTTTGCCTGCGCTGTAAGCACTCCTCCAATTGACTGAGTCTCGTATCCCAGCACTGGCAATGGACGTTTGAACTCCTTACCCTGAGCTCCTGCCTCCATTGCATAAGTTTTGAACTGCACATCATTGTATCCTCTTTCAAAGGTCCTTATATTTGGTTCGACAAAATGGGGATACTTCTTTTCAAAGGTCTTTCTGATTACACTTTTCATCGCCTCAGGATCAAGGAAATCAATGATCCGATACAAAGCCCCTAACATCGCAGTGTTGACCTTTGTTTTCTCGTCAACTGCGATCGAGAGAGCATCGACGATCGCTAAAGTTCCATATTCCAGGTGAAGGTCGTTTTTAATATCATCAAAGTCCCTTGTTGAATTCACAAGCAGGATTCCATCTGGGCGAAGCCCGCTCACAACATCCACCATTTTATAAAGTGCCTCATGGAATACACCAACAACATGTGGCTCTTCTATCGGACTATGAACTCTTATTTCGGTTTCAGGCTCACAAAATCGTATAAAGCTTTTAACTGGCGACCCCTTTTTCTCCGAGCCATATGAAGAAAAATTAGAGCCATTCAATCCAAGGCCGAGCACACCTGCCTCAGCCAGCATTTTGCCGGCAAGGTTAGCGCCAAGCCCTCCAATCGATTCAAGTCTGATCTCATAAAATCCCAATTCATTTTTCTGCGGTAAGATAGACATAATCTCCCTCCCCAATAATATTTCATTTGTTTTCAACATCTCCCATCTTTTATTTTAAGGATTTTCTGAAATCAAAGCTGTGACATAAATCAAACATTTTCAATTTTTCATTGAAACACCGTCAAAAATAACAAAAAATCTTCGAATTTTATTACGGTTTCTTTTGTATAACAGCATTGCTTTTATACTAGTACAGAAGTCTCTTTTTCCTGTATACGGAATTAATCCCTTTAATTTCAGCTATTTACATAGTTTTTATATGGGGGTAAAAGGGTAAAAGGGTTATAGTGTATTTTGGGGGTCTCTCATTAAGGGAGGATTTATGAAACAACGAGATTACTACTTTGACAATGCCAAATTCATCTTGATTTTTTTCGTCGTATTCGGCCATCTTCTTCGCTCTTTTATTGAAGACAATGAAATGATCTACAATATATATAAAGTCATTTACACATTTCATATGCCGGCATTCATCCTTGTTTCAGGATTTTTTGCCCGCGGCTTCAATAAAAAAGGTTATGTATGGAAGATTGCAAGAAAATTGATACTTCCATATATCATTTTCCAGCTGATTTATTCAGTGTTTTATTATTTTCTCTACGACAAATCGACATTCACCATCGATCCATTGAATCCACATTGGTCCTTATGGTTCTTGATCAGTCTCTTCTGCTGGAATATCATGCTGATCGGCTTTTCCAAACTCAGCGCACCAGCGGGACTTCTAGTGGCATTTACATTGGGACTGGGTGTCGGTTATGCGGACTGGATATCCAATTATTTAAGTCTTTCGAGGACATTTGTTTTCTTTCCGCTGTTCCTGCTTGGCTATCATATGACCAAAGACCATATCCGGGCGCTGACAAGGCCACAATTTAAAATAGGGGCTTTGCTGGCATTCACGATTGTTTTCCTTGGTTTTTACTTCAACCCTGACATTGATTATAAATGGCTTCTCGGTTCAAAACCTTACTCACAAATGGAAGCCGCTTCAATCATGAGCATGTTCACTCGTTTAGGGTTTTATGTTTTAAGCTTGATCATGGTCTTAAGTTTTCTGACCATCGTCCCAAAAAAACAGTACTTCTTTACAAACCTGGGAAGAAACACACTTTATGTCTATCTGCTGCATGGTTTCTTTGTCCGCACATTCCGTGAAAGTGAAGTCCAGAACTTTTTTCACAGTCCTGAGCGCTTCCTGCTGCTGGCGGCCATTGCCTTGCTGTTGACACTTGCCCTATCCAGCAAATATGCTGCCGCATTGGCCCAGCCTATCATCGAATTTAAAACAACAGGTTTCAATCGCCTGAAGTCGCGTCTATCGGCTATCGTCAGGTTTTACCGGAAGAAGCTTTTAAGCAGTTAACCAGAGAAGGAAAAACAAGAGCCATCGGTTTCGATGGCTCTTGTTTTGTTTTTGGGCCAAATCAGCGAAAATTCTTCAACTGGTATTAAATTTGCCCCAACTGGAATTATCTTTGCTTTAACTGGTATTAAATTCTCGTCAACTGGTATTATCTTTGTTCCAACTGGTATTATCGAAAATTTATCCCAGTGTGATCTGTCATTTTAGTGCTTACAGCCGCCAATATTCATGGAAAACAAATAGCACCAAGGATTTCATCTGTTTTTTTTGTCCAAACTGAGATATAATTTAAAGTTGATTTGCTTCTGGATTTTTAAAAAGGAGATTATATAATGAAAACCGTTTTAACGACGCTAAATGCGAAATATATACACACTAACATTGCGATCAGATATTTAAAGGCTTATGCGGCTCCTGATTATGATGTCGTGATTACTGAATACACCATTAAAGATCCGATTATCAATATTGTAACGGACTTGATTCAGAAAAAACCCCAGGTGATAGGCTTCAGCTGTTATATCTGGAATATCGAAGAAACCATCAAGGTCATCAAGATGATCAAAAAAATTGACCCTGCAATTAAGATCGTCGCCGGCGGGCCTGAAGTAACCTATGATGTCCTCGATTGGATGAATGAGGTAAAAGAATTTGATTTTCTTGTTATTGGCGAAGGTGAGCAAACCTTCAAGCAGCTCCTGGCTGAAATCGAGGGAGAACAGGATTTTTCAAAGGTGCCTGGCATTGCCTACAGACAGAATGAAACAGTTAAAATGAATCCACAGCGCAATAAGCTTGATTTAAAGGAGTTGCCTTCACCTTACCGTTTTGAGGAAGATGTACCCCATCTTTCAAAAAGGGTGGCTTATATTGAAACAAGCCGTGGCTGCCCGTTCAGCTGCCAATTTTGCCTTTCTTCAATTGAAGTGGGAGTTCGTTATTTTGACCGGGAGAAAATCAAGGACGATATCCGTTATTTAATGGCTAACGGCGCAAAAACAATTAAGTTCGTCGACAGGACCTTTAATATCAGCAGAAGTTATGCAATGGAAATGTTCAGGTTCCTTATCGATGAGCATTTGCCTGGTACCGTGTTCCAATTCGAAATCACGGCTGATATCATGAGGCCTGAGGTGATTGCATTCTTGAATCAGGAAGCACCTGCCGGACTGTTCCGTTTTGAAATCGGTGTACAATCAACGAATGACTACACAAATGAACTTGTGATGCGGAAACAGAACTTTGAAAAATTGAAGCGAACAGTAACGATGGTTAAGGAAGGCGGCAAGATCGACCAGCACCTTGATTTGATCGCCGGTTTGCCTGAGGAAGATTATCATTCCTTTAAAAAGACCTTTAATGATGTATTCGCAATGCGGCCTGAGGAGCTGCAGCTAGGCTTCCTGAAGATGCTTCGCGGAACAGGCTTAAGGCTGAGGGCTGCTCAGCATGATTATATTTATATGGATCATTCACCTTATGAAATCCTCGGAAATAACGTCCTTGATTTCAATGAAATCATAAAAATCAAACAGGTAGAGGATGTCCTGGAGAAGTACTGGAATGATCATCGAATGGATCTGACTGTTGAGCATCTAGTTACTAAGGTCTTTTCTTCCCCGTTCGACTTTTTCCAGGAATTCGGTTCCTACTGGGAACAGAAGGGCTGGTCAAGAATTGGCCATCAGCTTGAGGACCTTTTCCGGAGGCTTTACCAGTTCCTCGAGGACCGGGGCATAGAGAACTTGGAAACAGTTGAAAGCTTGATGAAATATGATTATCTTGCCGGCATGAAGTATAAGCCTCGTAAGCCATGGTGGGAATTAAAAGCTGAAAAACAACTGCGCTCAGAATTATATCGAGGGATCATCCAGAAGCCCGAAGAACTGGGAAGCAAGTATGTGCAGCTGAATATCAATGAAAAAGACTTGTACAAGCATACCCTGATTGAGAATATTTCAATTGATTTGGCGCATTACCTCTCTACGGGGGAGTTAATTCCATCCCCTGGATATATGCTGGTCTATTTTGATCCAAAAACAGAAAAACCACAGTTTTTTTCATTTAGTGAAGGAAGTGTCAAGCCGGCTTAGAAAGCCGGCTTTTTATTTTAGGCTTTGTTAAACAAGGCTGTTGATTTTCGTTCCATGCGCTTCGCTTTCCTCTGGAAAATTATGAAAAAGCCCAATTGCCGGCTTTTTCAAGCGCAAATTTTTCTTGGGGCGTGCGGTGAGCCTCCTAGTCGCTTCGCTCCTGCGAGGTCTCACATGCCCGCTAAATCCCGAAGGAGCCTACGCGCCTTCCACTACAATCAACAGCGTTTAAAAATCAACATTCAGCTTTAACTGAGTCTTATTTTAAGACTTCTCTTTTTCAGCCTTCTTTTTCTTCTGTTTGCCGGCAATCGGGAAATCATACATTTTGCTCGCGTTGATATCTCCAAACTCCATGCCAAACTCTACATTATAAGGCTGCTGATGCCTCTCGTTTTGCTTTTTCATTATGCCCTTCCCTTCCTGCCTTGCTTGGAATTCCGGTTGGCGAATTTGCCGGGATCCTCTCCTGCTGAAAACTCAGCGCTAAATTCAGATTCCTGCAAATTTTTCTTAGGTGTATTTGTATATTTAGCCAAAGCATTTTTCTCTGCTTTCCGTTTAGCCATTTTATCCACCTCCATATCTCTATTTTTTTCAATTACCCAGGACCTATGTACAGTTATCATTGCCTAATTTTACATAGGGAGATCTATTATAAAAAGCAACTGTTAACCAAAAAATAGTTAGAAAAGGAGGAGCTAATATGGGAAAAAAGGATGAGGACCTCAAATCGCTGGATATTGACGATACCCTGCCCCACCAGGTGAATGCTCCAAGCTTCAAGGATACAGGGATAGAAATGCAGGCACCGTTCAAAAATAAACATGGAGTGATTATTGGAGACAGCATGTATGCATCTTCAAATTCCCCGTTGGAAAATTGGAGTGAGGAAACAGACCCTGCGATCATGGCCGGAGATGAATGGGTCCATCCAACTAATGATATTGGCTGGAACACTTCGGAAAACAGAGAGCTGCTGGAAGAAAAGCGAAAGCCTCAAGCATCGCCTTTCATGCACCCGACAATCGATGTTGGAAAAGGGCAGGATTGATTAATAGGCAAAAAAAATCCGGGGTCATTTAAACCCCGGATTAACTTTATCCAATAATTATGCGTTCTTTAGGATAGTGGATGCTTTCTTTTTCGGCCTTTTTTGCGATTAAAAGCAAGAATGAAATAACTCCTACCCTGCCTATGAACATCAATATAATGATTACCATTTTCCCTATCGGTGTCAGCTCCTGGGTTATGCCCATAGATAACCCTGTAGTTCCAAATGCGGAAGCAACTTCAAAGATAATAGCCAATAATGGATGATTTTCTGTCATCATCAGGATAATAACAGCGAAAAAGCAAATTAGCAAAGCCATTATCGATACAACAAGAGATTTAATAATATCATCTTGATGCAATTCTCTGTTAAAAATTTTTACTGAGCGCCTTCCTCGGGCAAAATGTAAAAGGAACAGAAGGTTAAGAGCAAAAGTTGTTGTGCGGATACCACCACCAACAGAGCTTGGAGAGGCTCCTATGAACATAAGCGCGCTTAAAACCAGCAATGTAGGTTCAGAAAAATCACTTACATCCATTGTAGCCAGTCCCCCATTCCTTGTCGTCGCTGACTGAAAAAAAGAATAGAAAAAGGCTTCGTGCCATGTCTTATTTGAAAAAAAGTGATTATACTCTAAAAAGAAAATGGCAGCTGTTCCAAACACTAGCAGACTAAAAAAGGTAATTGTTGTAATTTTAGTAAACAGTGAAAAAGAGTATGGTTTCTTTTTATTTTTCCTAAACAAAAACCCCTTGACCTCTATTAAGACTGGGAACCCAATAGCTCCAAATGTAAGTAAAACAATATTTATTATTTGGACAAAGTAATCATTTGCAAATGGAATCAATGAAGCTCCTGTAATATCGAATCCAGCATTAGTGGTTGCACTGATGGACGCAAATAAACCATGGAGAAATGCTTCCTCCCAAGTAGAAAAGAATTTCAGAAAATAAAACCCCAGTATTATTGCTCCTGCGATTTCAATTAAAATAATCAGTACAAGTATTTCTTTTAGCAATTTTACAAGCCCAGCCATAGTAGTTTGGTTTTGATCAGTCATAATTAATCTTCGTTCTCTAAGTCCTATTTTTTTTCTAACAATCAACCAGAAGAACGTTCCCAATGTCATTACGCCAATTCCACCAAACTGAAGGACAAACATTAAAATAAATACCCCTGGCACAGTGAAGGTATCACGTATGTTTATCGTTGTTAGTCCCGTTACGCTCACAGCACTTGCAGCAGTGAACAAAGCATCTAAAAATGTCCATCTTGCTCCGTCTTGAATGGCAATAGGAAGACTAAGCAAACTCATTGCCACCACTACTGCCAAAAGATAATAGGCAACAATAATCTGCGCGGGTGTTAATTTATCTAATTTTTTCCGAACTAAATTCCACATAATATATTCCTTTCAAGCCCTAATTCATTTACATACCTATGATAAAGAATATAACCTGATTAATAAAGTATTTTCCTGCATCTTCTCTACATTATCCTGTGCTGCTGATCAAGAAACATTCACGTTCTTCGTTTGAGTGCGCTTTTACCCTCCAGTTTTAAGACAGATGGAGGAACATTATCCAATTTAAAAAAACATTACCATTCATGAACTTTACTTAATTGATAACAATATACATACAGAGTCAACCTCTGTAAACCTCATAAGGAGATGACAATCATGGCGAGAAATTCTAATAAATTGCTGGTCCCTGGTGTTGAACAATTCATGGATCAGGTAAAATATGAAATAGCACAGGAATTTGGTGTAAGCCTTGGTTCAGATACTGTATCAAGAGCTAATGGTTCTGTAGGCGGCGAAATTACTAAGCGTCTTGTGCAGCAAGCACAGGCACAGCTTTCCGGCCAAAACCACCAATAAGCAACTTTCAGGCCGATAATAAGATGTTAAATTAGACTGCAAGACAATTTCATACAACATGGAAAAAGTCCGGAAATTTGTTTTCCGGACTTTAGCTTTTTATGATTGTTTCTTATTGTTTTTACCGCCCTGCCCTCTGTTTTCCTTTTCAGGTCCTATATGGTTGCGGTTACTCTTATTAGATTTGTGGTCTTTCTGATGGTTGCTTTTTTTTTCTGTTTTTCCCTTGCCAGAACTGTTTCCTCGGTTGTTTTCCTGTTTTTTGCCTTTACTGGCAACAGAGCTGCTATTGCTGCTAGAGCTGTTTTTGCCATTCCCATTGCTTTCTTTTTTACCATTGCCATTGCCCTTCTGATCCCCCGCAGGCTTTGATGGCTGAACTGGTTTAAGAAGCTTTTGATTATTTTGTTCTTGCTTCTTGATCTGGCCAGGTGCGTTCTTACCAGGCTGCTGGGCAGGGTTTGCTGGAACAGCCGGTTTTTGCTTGAGCGGTTCTGGCTTTTCTGCCGGTTTAGAATTTACAGGCTTAGAAACAGGTTTGGCATTCTCTTTCTGTTTTTCTTTGAAAACCCCTGTTGTAAGCCCTTGTTTCTTTGCTTTTTCACGGTCGTCGCTTGTGGCTTCCATGACCTTTAGCTTCAGGTTTTCATCCTGTGCAGCCTTTTTGATCTCTGAAATTTTCTTTTCAAGCTTCTGATCCGCTTCCTTTTTTATCTTTCCATTATGGACAGTAGCAATGACAATATCCTTTTGATCATTGAAATAACCTTCTTCTTCGATTTTATCAATGATCATTTCAGCTACAGCTGCTGCGTCCTTCTTTTTCCATCCGGATATTTCTTCAATCACCTTTTTGCCTTCTGGATTATAGCCTTTAAGGCGCAGAACCTTTAATTCATCGTCTACTGCCAGTTCTACACTTGGATTAACATCAATCGACATGTACGCGTATACCTGTCCGCTCTGATAAACCGGAATAAACGCTGTCATGATCAGCAAGAAGGCAGCTGCAAGTGAGATTGTCCGCAGCTTTAAGCTATTAAAAAATGTAAGATTTAATTTTTTTGTTTTGATTTCCGCCATTTCCGGAAAAAAAGAAATTTCTTCTCCTACCTGATAATCTTGTTGAAGCTTTCGGGTTCGTAAAAACTCACCTTCGGGGGTCAACAATGTTAGGTAAAGATCATTGATTTCAAGGATGATTCCTTTTCTCATGTCTCTAACACCCCTTTTATATAATCCTTTAAATAAATATAATCCCCAATTAATATAAGTGCGATTGCAATGATATACTTTCTGTTTCTCTCTATTGTTTTCCGGCTTACCTTGACCATGTCTTCCAATTGCTTGATGGGCAAACGCTTTTTATCCAGCAGCAGCTGCTTTAGTTCCTCGTTTTCTACCATTGCTTTTGCAACCAGCATGGCATTTTTGCGTGCATCCGCATGTTTAGGAGACTGTTCAAGGAGATCCTGGAATGAAAGGTCAAATTCTTGAAGGATGGCCTGGAATTGGATGATTTCATCTCTTCGCAGTTCTTGTTCTGTCTTTTTTCTGAATTCATCAAGGGATAGCTCATCTTCTATGGTTGAACGCTGCTGCTCTTCTTCAGACTGGTCAGCTGGAACAGTGAAGCTCAAGCTCTGGTTCCTGCTTTGCTGGCGAATATAATCAATTACCCTTCGCTTTATCATTACTTCTGCAAAGCTTAACAATGAATTCCCTTTTTCAGATGAATACTTTTGAATTGCCTCATTAAAGGCGATGAGGCCAATGCTAAATTCATCGTCTGATTCATGTATGTATCTCTTGCAGACAGCCGAAACGGTCTTTGCAATGAATGGCTTGTAGGATTCTATCAATTCTTCCCTTAATGCAGCATCGCCCTGGTGGATTTTCTCGACTGTTTCTTCCAATGGTCTGCGCCGTTTCTTTGCCATGAACAATAAACTTAGCAATAGCCTCACCTCTTTTTCTCCCCACATTATATCATAACATGTCAATTCTCTATTGTGGTTAGGCAGTGAAAAGATAGCCTTTTCTGGGGCTATCTTTTTCCGAGTCTATTGTTAAAGCGGAATTAGTTCTTGCCGTTGCCGTTGCCGTTGCCGTTACCTTTCCCATTCCCTTTTCCTTCATGGCTCTTGTGCTGTTTTTTGCCTTCCTTTTTCTCTATTTTTTCGTGTTTCGCTTGAGCTTTAGCCGCTTTCTTTTCCTGCTTCACTGCTTGCTTGGCAGCTTTGCGTTCTTCTTTGACAGCCTTTCTCTCAACCTTTTTCTGCTCTTTTGCCTGATCCTTTACTGGTTTGGCAGGAACAGCTACTGGCACGGCTGCAGTGTCATCGTCTGCCGGCATCGTTTCTTCAGCAGGTTTCTTATCTGCTGGCAGAAGATCAGATTCGGCCTGGTCTGTTTCTGCTGGCTCAGCCGCAACTGGCTCAGTTGCTACCTGTTCTTCCTCTTTTTGCTCAGCATACTTTTCTTCTAACTTGGCAAGCTTCTTCGCCATTTTAGCGTAAGTTTTATCAATATTCCTTTGAAGTGCCGCTCTTGCGTTATCATTACCCACATGCTCCATCGCTGCCTTCAGTGCAATGATGTTTTGTCTCATCAAGCCTTCGATTTCTTCATATGGATTTTCCTCTTTTGCTTCTTCTGCTGGTACTGTATCTTTATCGACTGCATCATCACCTGGCTCTTCTGCTGTTACATCATCAGCTGGTGCTTCGGTTTCTTCAGCAGAGTCATCAGAATCAGCATCAGTGTCTGAACCTTCCTCAGTCACTTCCTCCTTGGGGGAATCTTCCTCGCTGGAAGTCTCATCATCTACAATGTCCTGGGAATTTTCCATATAGTCGACAGCTGCTTCAATTACTTCAAGGGCTTTTTCTTCCTCGCCCGCTGCAAATAATTCACTCGCTTCAGCCAAGCGTTCTGAAGCATACTCAGCAAGCAATTCCGCTTCTTTCGCATTATCAAATGTGAATGCAAGCTTGATTTTCTCTAAAGCAATTTTTGCAAAGTAGAAGAAATCTCCTGGGATCAATGAAGGGTTTGTCTCCTTTAATTCATCCACCTGTGTTTTCGCTTCTTCGATATCTTCTGGAGTTACCTGATCCAGCTGGACTGTTTCATACTCTGTTGTGTTTTCCTCTGCCATTGCGACAGGTGAGAAAGTAAAGGTACCCGCAAGCACTAGTGCTAAGGTACTTTTGGCAATTTTCTTCATCTCTTGGTTGGAAAGTTTCTTCATTCTCATTTCACCTCATGTATTTTTCGCGGCCGCATTAATCACTACATGGTTACGGTTGCATAGGAGGTGTTTATGGGGGTTTTTAAAAAATAAATTGAAAAACTTCAGCCAATTTATGACTGAAGTTTTCATAAAGGTTCATGAATGTAGATTTTACGACTGATTTTGCCAACCAGACCTATGAATTTTCAAGATTGGACTATGGATTGTGCTGTATGTGATACTTTCTTGCCGAAAAGATATATCCTCCTACAGCAATCGCAATTAATACAGACCAGAATATGAGCTTCCAGATAAAGGATTCTGGAAAATGCCGGTCGAGCACTCCGATATCAGGATGGGCCAATGTGAAAACAGCAAGCTTTACACCAACCCAGCCAACAATCAGAAATGCAGCAGTCTCAAGAGTGGGCCGTTCCTGCAGCAGTTTAACGAACCAATTTGCCGCAAACCTCATGATAACAAGGCCGATAATGCCTCCCAGGAACATCACGAGGAATTGGCCGCCGTCAATGCCGCCGATCTTGAACCAGCCTGTTGGATTCAAAGTTACTGCCAGAGCAACTGCAGCGAGCATTGAATCGATGGCAAAAGCAATATCCGCCAGCTCCACCTTTAACACGGTCATCCAGAAAGATGAGCGTCCGGCCTTTACAGGCGCTTCTTTATCCATTTCACTTTTTCCTTTATAGTTTTTGATTAAGTGGTTACCTGAAATGAACAGGAGGTATAACGCCCCGATCGCCTGAACCTGCCAAACATCGGCCAGTAGAGAAATCATGAATAGGGTCACGAACCGAAAAATAAATGCCCCAAACAGACCGTAAAATAAAGCTTTCCTTTGCTGATCCTTAGGCAGATGCTTAACCATTACTGCCATGACCACAGCATTATCAGCGGCCAGGATGCCCTCTAGCCCGATCAATACAAGCAAAACCCAACCATATTCAAGCAGCATAGCCATATCCATCTTTGTCACCCTCCGGTTCTTATTATTTACAATCTCCCCGGCAGTTAAAGGAACAATTTCTGGATTCAACACCACAAAAAGACCCCTGCCAGGCGGCAAAGGTCTTGCTAAGCATATGTA
The DNA here is from genome assembly GCF_057785455.1 of Mesobacillus sp. Taxonomy (NCBI): domain Bacteria; kingdom Bacillati; phylum Bacillota; class Bacilli; order Caryophanales; family Bacillaceae; genus Mesobacillus; species Mesobacillus sp. The sequence goes on along the minus strand of NZ_JBYNSB010000034.1, from coordinate 25,471 downwards.
AATGCCAACAAAGCCGATGGGATGTACCCATGAAGTGACGACTTTGCTTTAGGTTTCCCTAACAGCTACTCCCCTTTGGAGTTCTATTCAATTTAATAATCACAGGTTAACATCAGGGATGTCTTGTATCCCATAGCATATGATACATATTATATTCATTATGGGCACCAGCTGTTACCATTTTTAATGGTAATAATATTTTAATAAAAGCTTCCTGATTATAAAGCCGGAAATTACTCCTGGGATGACAAACATCATCGGCGTGAAAACCGGACCAGGAAAGATGCCGAACAACTTAAATTTTGGAGAGTACATCAATCCAACTGTAACAAAGTAGGCTGAAAAAACGAAAGGCAAAAACGTTAGTTTCTCTTCCTCGGGCATGACACTGCGATAAGCATCCCACATCGCAAACATATATAAACAAGGATAAAACATCAGCCATTGAAAATCGAGCACCTTCATAGCCATTTCAGGTTCACCCAGGAAGCTGTACATAATGCCTTTATTGAAATGGCTGTATACGTTGACCAGGAATTCAAGAATGACAAATAAAATTCCCTTTATAAGATTACCTGTAAGGAGCTGGGCAAACCCCGGGAGTGCGATACTCCACATTACCGCTTCTAATTTTGTAAGTTTATTTTTGTTCGCCACTTCACGACTCACCCTTTAATCTTTTTTGGGGCTCATTGAATATTTTAGCGTCCCTTTTTATTTTTTGGTCCAGCATTTGTTATGTCATCTACAGATTCACAGACCAAGCTGTCAATTTGAAACTGACAATCGCCCATCTAAAGATAAAGAGACTGCTTAGGGTTTGATTCAATTTCCTCGTTCATTCCTATTGATTTTAGAGTGTCCAATTAGGCTTCTGAATTATCCTTTTCCCAGTAAATTGTTAAATTTAAATTTATTTCTCTGTTTGCATAAAAAAGCCGCTCCTGTTTTAAGGAACGGCAGCAAGTGTTTATTTTATCCTCAGCAAAGCAAGATAGTTCTTGACGAAGCTAAGCCAATTTCTATTTTTGCCAAAGTAGCTCTGGAATAACTCCCGGAACAATGGATATTTCCCTTTATACGGATACCATTGTATTTCTGAATTCATCAAGCCAAGATCCTCCATTACCGCTTTTTCATGGCAAAAAATCCGGAGTCCTCCCTCACCATGATAGCGGCCAATCCCGCTTTCCTTCGTTCCGCCAAATGGCAGGCCGTGATTTGCTACAGTGATGATGACATCATTGATGACGACTGCTCCCGAAACAAGCTTTGAAGCGACTCGCCTCGCTTTATCTTTGTCCTTTGTCCAGACACTCGCATTAAGCCCAAAGACAGTGCCATTCGCAAAACTGATGGCTTCCTCCTCCGAATCAAAAGGCACAACAGGCAAAAGAGGTCCAAAGGTTTCTTCCTGGATGATTTTCATATTCTGCTCGACATTCGTCACAACAGTTGGCGGAATGAACATTCCTTCCTGCCAGAGCTCAGGCTTAAGGCCAGTTTCAAGTCTGGCCCCACGTCCCAAAGCCTCATCAAGCTGTTCCCTTACAATTTCCTTCTGGGCAGGGAAGGTCATTGAACCGACATCAGCATTCTCATCGGCCCCTTGTGAAAGAGCAGCAACTTCCTCTTTAAGCATTTCAAGGAAGGGTTCGTAAACGGATCTTTCTACATACAGTCTCTCTGCGCTCATGCACACCTGGCCGCTGTTGGTAAAAGCACCCCAGACCGCCGCTTTGGCAGCCCTTTCAAGATTGGCATCATTGAACACAATCATTGGATCTTTCCCGCCCAGCTCCAGGGTAGTGGGGATTAAATTTTTGGCAGCCTGCTGCTGAATGATTTTCCCTGTCCTTACTGAACCAGTGAAGAAGATGTAATCTGGTTTGCCAGCCGTAAAAGCTGCTCCCACATCTTTTCCTCCATGGGCAACCTGTACCGTCCCTTCCGGAAAGCCTGAACGCTTAAAAAGATCCTCGATACATTTACCGACAAGCGGGGTTACCTCGGAAGGCTTCAGTATCACCGAATTCCCGCCAGCCAGAGCACTGACCATTGGGACCATCGCCAGCTGGAGAGGATAATTCCATGGTGAAATCACCAGCACCACTCCCCTTGGCATATATTCAATGTAGGATTTTTTGCCAATCAAAAGAAAAGGTGTTCTAGCTTTTTGCCTGCTTAGTATCTTATCAGCATGTTTGATGATATGGTCGATTGCATCAAGCGTTGGCATAATATCCGCGACAATTGCTTCTGTCAGGACCTTTCCAGTATCGTCCGATATGATCCTCGCCACCTTGTCCATATCATCAACCATTAGCTGCTTCAGCTTTTTAAAATACTCCATCCTCTCAGCGACGGTCAAATTGCTCCAGCTTGAGAACGCCGCTTTTCCACGCTCATAAAACAAAGGTGCTTCGTGGATGGGTGTTTCCTCAATTTCTGCAATTGCCTTTCCGGTCGCAGGTGCAAAAACAGTCAACTTTTGTGTCGGTTCTACTGAATGCACGTTCATTCACCTGCCTATACAATATTGATTTGATAACTAGGTTCGTGCTTGTTTTGCCGATAAAATGATGCCATTGCTGTAATGCCATCTTTAAAATCGGGACAAATGATACCTGAATCTTTTAGATCCTCCTGGGCCTGTGAACAATCAAAATACCCTTTCCAGGTAAAATAATCGATTGCTTCCTTCTCTACACCAAGGTATCTTCTTAGGATGCTTAAGTTCAATCCAGCCTTTGCCAGGCCAAGCGGAACAGAGCCTTTTGGCCTTCTTTGCAATAATTCCTGCATCATCATTTCATAAAGCTCGGAAACCTTGTAAGGTTTCGGGTCCGTTAAATGATATGTCTTCCCGGCCCCCTGGTCTGCAAATGAAAGATGGGTTGTCGCTTCAATAATATAATCCACCGGAACAAGATTTACAACAGTATCACCCTTTCCAAGCTGGGGCAATATTGGCATGAAGCTCAGCCTGTCGATGAAATTCATGATGAAATACGGTCCATCAAACTTGATCGTTTCTCCTGTCCGGGAATGGCCCTTGACAATGCCTGGACGAATGATGGTTACTGGTATATCTTTTTTGAGGGCGTCAACAAGAACCTCTGCCTCATATTTTGTTTCCTCATAGAAGTTCTTGAAAGCATGGGGTTTGATAAGCTCATTTTCGTAAAGGATGCCTTCTCTTCTTCCTGCTACATATGCTGTACTGAAATACGTATAGCGATTAATATTTCTTAATGTCCGTACCCATTCATTTACATTCCGGGTGCCTTCAACGTTGACCTGGAAAGCTATGTCCTTAGGTACAGCTAAATCATAGATTGCTGCCAGATGGAAAACATGTGTCACAGCATCTTGAAGTTCTGCGCTTTTTGCTTTTTCAATAGCCAGGCCCGGCTTAGTAATATCTCCCTCAATGATCTCAAACTGTTCATGTCTCAGTGAAAAATCCTTCATGATATTCTGCCGTTCAGCTGCCGCTTTTTCTTTCATTGAAGGCAAAACCAGCACATAGATTTTTCCCTGATGATTATTTTTACGAAGCACCTCACGTATCAGCTGATTACTAATAAAACCCGGAAAGCCAGTAAAAAAATATCCGAATTCCATAATTGTCCCCCTTCTTGGTATTTAGCTTTATTTTAACGGCAACGATTTCTGTTTGGCAAAGTTTTTATTGACTATTCTGAAAAATACCGATAAATATAGGGTGCCTGGCCATCTGAGTAATTTTTACAGTGGTCAGGCACCCTCATTGGGTTCTTTATCTTCTTCTTTTAATCTCACGATCCAGTGGATCTTCTTGCTCCTTCACTAATTTCAGGAGCTCTTCAAGCATCCCTGCCATCTCCTCTTTAGAGTATTTCCCTGTTTGGACGGCAGTCGACTTTTCACCATAGCTTCTTTCAATTTCCCATTCCAGATGCTCCTTCAAAAGGTATGCAGGTACCAAATGGCCATCCGGGGTTGCATACATTTTATTCATCCGTCTGAAATCCCTGTCAAAAAAGCTATATACAACAGGAATGACAAAAAGAGTCAGGAAGGTGCTGCTTATCAGGCCGCCAATTACGGTAATCCCCATTGGCTGATTGATTTCTGCTCCCTCTCCAATCCCCAGAGCCAGCGGTACAAGCCCAAGAATAGTTGTCAGGGCTGTCATCAGGATTGGACGTGCCCGATCCTTAACAGACAGCACAATCGCTTCATGAGGATTCATGCCGCGGTCCTTTTTCTGGTTGATATAATCCACAATTACAATGGCATTGTTAACAACAATACCAGCAAGGACAATTATCCCAATTACGACCGTCAAGCTGACAGGCGTGCCGGTTGCAGTCAAGGCAATCGCTACTCCTATCACCATCAGCGGTACAGTGAACATGATGACGAAAGGATATTTCAGCGATTCGAATTGTGCTGCCATCACCAGATAGATCAGGATGATTGCCAAAACGAAAGCGAGGATTAAATCATCAATTGAAGATTCGAGAAGTTCCCTGTCTCCACTGAAAACGACCTCTGTTTCATCAGGCAGGTCAAGTGCTTCAATTTTCTTATCCACTTCCTTGGAAATATCACCAAGATTAGTTGAAGCTTTATATTTCATCGTGAATTCAACTGCGTCCTGCTGGTTGATTCTTTGGATTTTGACAGGCCCGCTGCCGGTATCAATCCTGGTGACCTGTCCAAGCGTGACATAGCCGCCATCAGGCTTTTTAATCAGCAGCTGCTTGAGCTTATCAAGGTTTTGGGTGACAGCACGGTCATATTCCACAAAAACACCGAGAATTCCGCCATCCTCCCCAGTCATCTGTGTTGCCATGTTTCCTCTTGTCACATCATTAACGACCATTGCAATCTGAGCTGGCGCCAGCCCCTGGGCAAGGGCTTTTTCCCTGTCTACCGTAACCTGGACCTCTTCAACCGTCTCGTTTTGACTTGTCGATAATTCATTGACGTCATCTAAATCCTTCAGTGATTCATAGATTTTTGACACGGACTCATTAAGCCGCTTTTCACTTGTATCACGCACGCTGAATGTTAACGTATTCGGAGCCGATCCTGAAGTAGATTGCATGTTGAAGGCTAATTCAGCTGTGCTGTTCGCTTTCTTCGCAGCCTGCTCCAATTCTTTTTTTGTGTCATCGACAAACTTGAAGGTACTGATGTCACGCTGCTCCAGTTCATCCATTTTCACATAAACTTCACCAACATTGGCGTTTGTCGTGCCCCTGAACGATGCTTCCTGAGTTGTACCTGCCAGGCTCACATATACATCAACATCTTCTTTTTCCTTCAGAACCTCCTCAAGTGAAGTCATGACCTTTTCCGTTTCTGTCAGCGCTGCACCATTCTCAAGCTTAACCCTGATGCTGAAGAACCCTTCATCGGTGGGCGGGATGAACTGGGTACCGACCGTTGTCACTCCATAGGCTCCGCCACCAAGCATCAGCAAGGTAATCAATATCACAAGATAACGGTGCCGGAGAGCCCATCTGACCGACTTCTCCAGCCTCCTCATTGTGCCGGAGCGCTGTCTTCTTGCTTCCAGGTTCTTTTTCGGTGCCTTCAGCATCCGGCTGGCTAACATCGGAACCACAGTCAAAGCCACAATCAGAGAAGCTAGCAGACTGAAGGAAATGGTTAAAGCAAATTCAGTAAACAGCTCCCCGATAATCCCGGAAATAAACACAACTGGCAAGAATACCGCCACTGTCGTAAGAGTTGATGCAGTAATCGCTGCTCCCACTTCCTTCGCGCCATCTCTGGCCGCTGTTTTCGGGTCTTTCCCCATCGACAAATGGCGATAGATATTCTCAATCACTACAATCGCGTTATCGACCAGCATCCCGATTCCAAGAGCAAGTCCGCCAAGAGTCATGATATTTAAAGTGAAATCTGCAAAGAACATCAGTACAAACGTAAAAATGACTGAATAAGGTATCGCAATTCCTATGATCAGCGGGCTCTTGATATTTCTCAGGAAAAAGAACAGTACTGCCATTGCCAGTATTCCCCCGACAATCAGGGAATTGGATATATTGCCGATCGCCAGTTGGATGTAATCCCCCTGGTCAAATAGAACCTCGGATTTTATGCCCTCATATTTATCCCTTTCGAGCAAAGAATCCAGTTCATCGAGGAAGGCCCTGGAAACCTCAGCTGTATTAGCATCAGACTGCTGAAGCACACTTAGCAATACAGAAGGTGACTGGTTTGTCCTCGTGATCGTACGGTCATCCTGAGCCTTAAGCTCAACAACCCCTACATCTTGAAGCTTTATTTTTTGCTTCGTTAACGGATTGGTGAAGACAGTCAGGTTTTTCAATGTATCGACAGAATCGATTGTACTGATGACCCTCGTAGTCAATTCCTTCCCGTCTGTCAATATCGTATCTCCAGGCAGCGAAACATCATTTGCCCTGATAAGGTCAACGATATCTGATTGGCTAAGTTTATAGGTTCTTAATTTCTCCTGGTCCAATTCTACCCTTACTTCCTGAATAGATGTCCCGGAAAGATTAACGCTGGCTACACCATCTACCTTCGTAAGTTCGAGTTCGAGCTCCTCAGCAAGGTCTCTTAGCGACTGTCCATCATCCTGTTCGGAACTAAGCGATAGCTGGATGATTGGGAATTGGGACGGATCGAACTTCAGGAACCGCGGTTTTTCAGCATCATCCGGGAGCTGGGCCATATCCAGCCTTTGAATGATCTCATCCTGAATATCATCTATATTCGTTGTCCAGGAAAATTGCATTAGTATCAGATTAGCGCCTTCCTGGGAGGTCGAAGTCATCGTTTTAATTCCGGGTAAAGTAGCCAGGTTTGCTTCGAGCGGCTTTGTTACCTTCTCAGCTACCTCGTCCGGACTCGCTCCCTGGTAATTTGTCACGACTACACCAACCGGCGGATTGATGTCAGGAATGAGCTTCAACGGAATCCTCATCAGGGAAACCACTCCAAGTATGAGCACCAGGAACATGGTCACCAGAGTGAAAACAGGTCTTCTAATTGAAAAATCACTAACTTTCATTTATATACTCCTTTCGGTTAGGCACTTATCTTTAAAACAGACACTTCCAAATTACATTTAATGATACATGTTGTTAATAACACCGCGGCTGGGGCTGTCTGGCTATGTATCGGATTATCCTCCCTAAAATATAGTGAAGCCTATGGGAGAATGCAAATGCCCATTATGTAATCTTACATGGAAAGACCTTATCAATAAATGTGCAAGTCTGGTAAGCCGTACACTTCATTTTAAATCAAATAGAGCTTGAATGAAACTTTGAGACTTAGACTCTTTTTTACTAGGATCAAGGCACTAGGGATAAGCGCACTGCATTGTTTTCACATGTTGTACATTTATCTATTTTTGTTTTAATGCATCTTTACTTGAACAATTCAATTTTTTAACAGCAAAAAAGCGGCAGTCTAAGCTGCCGCTTTCCTTTCCATTCTTGTTACTGTTATACCGGTAAAGCCCGCCGCCAATGTCAACAGCGGAGATAGCAGGCAAAAGAAGGCAAATGGGAGGTATTCTATTGTATTGACTCCCAGGACGCTGCTGAGGAACACTCCGCAAACGCTCCATGGAACAAGCGGATTGATTACAGTTCCTGCATCTTCAAGAACCCGTGATAGATTCTTAGGATGCAGTCCTGCTTTTTCAAAGTGACCGGCAAAAGTGTTGCCAGTCAAAAGGATAGATAGATATTGCTCTCCTATTAATAGGTTGATGGCAATAGCGGACATAGCTGCTGAACCTATTAAAACGTGTATTTTCCTCAGGCTGTCAGCAAGTCCCTGTAGCAAGGCGGGCAGGACTCCAATCCTGAACAATAATCCCCCCATACTTAACGCAAGCAGGACAAGGGACATGGAGAACAGCATGCTTTCTATCCCGCCGCGCGATAGCAGAGAATCCAATTGCTCATTGCCGCTTTTAGATAGATATCCAGAGTATAAAAGGCCAGGAAGCTTGCTCCATTCGGATTTCTCCACAATCAGCAGGCTTATTGCCAATGCTGAAAAAGTGCCTGCTCCCAGCGTCAATAATGAAGATACTTTTTTCAAAGCCATAATTGCGATAATGAGCAATGGAATCAATGAATACCAATGTACAAGATTAAGATCAGTTAATGCACCCTGAAGCTTATTCAGCTTCGAAAAGTCTGCTGCACCCAGTTCAGGTGACAAACCCGCAAACAGTGCCAGAGAGATGATGAAGGCAGGAATGGTTGTCCATGCCATGTTTTTTATGTGGTCAAAAATATCTACCTTCACTGTAGATGAAGCAAGCACTGTTGTATCAGAAAGCGGAGACATTTTATCACCAAGGAAAGCACCGGAAACAACTGCTCCTGCTGTTACAGCAAGCGAAAGTCCGAGCGTTTCACTTACAGCAATAAATGCGACCCCAATTACTGCTGAGGTTGTTAATGAACTGCCGATACTCAGTCCTACGATGGACGTGACAAGGAAGACAATCGCATAATACCAATCTCCTGAGACAAGCTCAAATGCCAGGTAAATCAGTGTCGGGATTGTGCCAGCAGCCATCCAGCTGCTTACGAGCATGCCTATGAAAAAGAAAATCATGACAGCCCCCAATCCCGCCTTTGCTCCTTCAATCATGCTTGCTTCAAGTTCTGCGATTTTTATTTTTTTCAATAGGCCATATACTACCAGTGTTCCAATGGCAAGTATGACCGGAATATGCGGAACCAGTTCCAATTTAATCATTCCATAGCTGATTCCAGTTAATAGAAGCAGGATGATTGCTGCAGCTTCTGATGTTTTTAATTTGATAACAGGCTGTTGATTGAACATGCTGAAAACCCCCAATTAGATGAAATACAAATAGCCCCTGTCGCTTAGGGACGAAGGAGCTCCGCGGTACCACCCTAATTGGCAAACAGACATGTCTGCCCTCTTCATTAAGATGAGTGTGATTAAGTAACAGCTGTATTTCAATTGCCCACTGCCTGGATTTCCAGCAACCACCCAGTCTCTCTTTGCTGCCCATGGACATTTTACTTTTGTCTGTTCACACTCTTTATCCACTTTTCCACTTAAACGCTTTTATGCATAAAAGCGTTGATGTGTGATATTAATATATTATTTTTACTTTTATATGTCAAGAAAAAATCTCCCCAATATAGGGAGATCCATTAATACTATTTGCCATCAAAGCTGGCTGCGAATGCTGGCACTAGATAATCCGCATTCAGCCCAGGCTTGCCAAAATAATAACCCTGGGCTAAATCGATGCCGATCTCACGGCAAAACTCTGCTTCTTCCCTTCTTTCAATACCTTCTGCGAGGACGGTTATTTCCAGCCTTTTGGCTATTTCGATTACTCTTAAGAGGAATTCCTGGCTCGAACTGTTTTGATCACAATACTGGACATACTGACGATCAATTTTCACATAATCGGGATTCAGCATCTCAAGGACCTGAAGTGTAGAAAAGCCAGTTCCCACATCATCAAGAGCTACTTTCATCCCACGCTGCTTATAAGTGTTCAATACATTTTTCAAATGCTGGATATCCTCAATCCTCTCAGATTCCACTACTTCAAAAACAAGATCGTCAGGATTGATTTCATATTTTTCTACAAGACTGAACGTATGCTGAAGGCAATAGGCCGGATTATAGATGGTCGACGGGAGGAAATTGATAAAACTTTTTATCCCCTCAGGGACTTTTTCCTTTTTTGCCTTGATAGCTGCCTCCCTCGCCCGTTTATCCAATAAAGAGAGCAGTCCAGTTTCATGTGCGGTGCCAAAAAGCTTTCCTGGCGTAACCTGGTTTGAACTCTCCGTCCGCAGCAAAGATTCATAGCCATAGATTTGGCCGGCTTCCTTTAAGCTTACAATTGGCTGTAAATAGCTTATAAGTGATCCATTAGTAATCATTTCTACTGTTTTTCGTTCTTTGACGCGTGCAGCCAGTATGTGGATGCTGACGGTCATAAATGGAATTTCTGCAGAAACCGATATGCCCGCTTCGATGTTCTCAGCGGAAAATACTTCTCTGCTTCCTTAAGAATCAATTCCAGTTCATTTAAGGAGTGATATTCTATCATTAACCAGCTTTCAGTGAATTTCATAAATTTATCGGGATTCCTGCCGCTTTGAACAAACAAATATCCATTAGGGTAAAGTTTAAATGGCAAACCGCATTGAACGCATTCTTTTTTCATAGGTTCCTCCAGCAGTTAAAAGTAGTAATAATTCATTATACAACTGCCCTGCCGATATAGGAAAATTTAACCTGTTCGCCACACATAAAAAAATATCCCCATTGTGGTTAGCAGGTTGGGTGGAGGACAAACAAAAAGGCCGGCTTTATTCAAGCCGGCCAAAGATTTTAGGAATCCATCGGATTATATAACTTTACTTCAGGATTCTTTTCCTGGAACCATCGTAATGCAAAGTCATTTTCAAACAGGAATGCTTTTTTGTCAAAACGGTCTGTTACAAGCAGACTGCGTGAGCTGGAAAGATTTTCATTAACCTCGCCATCGATCCAGCGTGCAATTTTCGACCCCTGTCTTTCCATCAATACTTCTACGTTGTATTCGTTGCGCATCCTTGCTTCAAATACTTCAAACTGAAGCTGGCCAACTGCGCCAAGCAAATACTCATCAGTCTTGACAGTCTTAAAGAGCTGAATCGCTCCTTCTTGCACCAGCTGCTGGATACCTTTATGGAAATGCTTCTGCTTCATGACATTCTTAGCTGTCACTCGCACGAAAAGTTCAGGTGTGAATTGAGGAAGCCTTTCGTATTGGAATGCATCCTTGCCAGAGACGATCGTATCACCAATCTGATATGTGCCCGGATCGTACAAACCGATAATGTCACCAGCTACTGCTTCTTCAACTGTGCTTCTGTCGTCAGCCATGAACTGCGTTGATTGCGCCAGCTTCATCGGCTTTCCAGTCCTGCTGAGCTGAACGGTCATGCCGCGCTCGAATTTTCCTGAGCAGATGCGCAGAAAGGCAATTCTGTCCCTGTGAGCAGGATTCATGTTAGCCTGGATTTTGAAAATAAATCCGGAAAACTCCTCAGAAAGAGGATCGATTTCACCTGAAGTAGAATTTCTTGGCTGCGGCTGCGGCGCGAATTGAAGATAAGAATCCAAGAACGTCTGCACACCAAAGTTCGTCAGGGCACTGCCGAAGAATACAGGTGTCAATTCACCATCGGCGATGCGCTCTTTTGAAAATTCATTGCCTGCTTCATTAAGCAGCATGATTTCTTCAAGAGTCTGATCGTATAAAGAAGAATCCTTCAGTGAATGGTCTCCTTCAATTTCACCTTCGTCATTCAATGAGATAAAACGCTTGTCTTCATCCACACGGAATTGCTCTATTCTATTATTGAAACGGTCATAGATACCCAGGAACTCTTTGCCCATTCCGATCGGCCAGTTCATCGGATATGATTCAATCCCCAGAACTTCTTCCAATTCTGCAAGAAGCTCAAGCGGCATTTTCCCCTGGCGGTCAAGCTTGTTAATGAAGGTGAAGATTGGAATCCCCCTCATGCGGCAAACCTTGAAAAGCTTCAGGGTCTGGTCCTCGATACCCTTTGCAGAGTCGATGATCATAACGGCGCTGTCCACTGCAGTCAATGTCCTGTATGTGTCTTCAGAAAAGTCCTGGTGACCTGGTGTATCCAGGATGTTCACCTTGAAACCATCATATTCGAATTGCATGACACTGGAGGTAACTGAGATTCCGCGCTGCTTCTCGATTTCCATCCAGTCGCTCGTTGCAAATTTACCTGTTTTCTTCGCTTTGACCGTACCGGCATCGCGAATCGCACCGCCGAATAGCAGCAATTTTTCAGTCAGTGTTGTTTTACCCGCATCCGGGTGGGAAATAATCGCAAAGGTTCTGCGCGATAATACTTCATCTTTTAATTTTTTCATGACAATATATTTCCTTTCTATTTAAAGGGAAAATTCCTCATAAATTTAATCTTATCTTTATGGGGGAAAGTTTGCAATCCTGCAATTGCATATTGATTCTTTTTAAAATTTTCCTTTAACTATTATAATAACGTTATGGTCCTGTACTGATTAAAGATTCATGCACGGGACCAGCAAAATATTAGATGAAGAATGGATAACAAGGGGGAAAGCATGGATTCCATTACACATACATTATTCGGGTTAGCCCTATATGGCTCAGTGGATAAAAAAAACATGGAAAAATCCCGGAAGCGCGCTTATTTGCTGACAGCGGTCGGCGCCAGCCAAATTCCGGACATAGACGTCATTTCGAGGTTTTGGGACAACGAAGGCCTTTATCAGATGTGGCATCGCGGGATAACACATTCCGTTTTCCTTACGCCCATATGGGCTGGGTTATTTATTTTATTATCCTTCCTTCTATTTAAAGTCAAGGATGTCAAACTGTTTTTCCTGGGATGGCTGGCGGTAGTGATCCACAATACAAGTGATTTGTTCAATGCTTGGGGAACAGGCTATCTCGAACCTTTTTCAAGCATCAGGATTTCATTCGGAACCATCCCAATCATCGATTTTGTTTTTTGGGTCATCATTGGAACTGCATTTATTGCCTCCAGAAAGAATAAAGATAAAGCTCCAGTTTTTTATAAATTCGCATGGGCTTTCATTGCCCTGCACCTGATTGTCCAAAGTACGCAGGGTTGGCTTCTCTATAATCAATATGAAAAAGATTATGACCAGATTGCCCTGTCAGCAGGCTTTATTCCTTGGACATTTACAGTCATCACAAAAAATGAAAGTGATGTTACTATTTTCCAGGATAGCCTGTTAACAGAAAAAAAGCTTGAATATGAACTGACATCCGCTGAGGACGCCAATCTGAACAGTCTGTTCAATGACAGGCCGGAGGCACGCACCCTTTATGAATGGTCTCCCTTTGTTGTCATTGTCGATGATAATGAAAAGCTTGGCATCTATGACCCAAGGTTTTACCGGAACGGACAATCCTTTTTATTTGAATACATTGACAAGACACAAAAATAGCTGGAATACTATCGCAGGAACATCAATCATTCACAGAACAAAATAGAGCAGCCCGGGCCTGGGCTGCTCTTGCTATTTACATTTTTGACTCTATATCATCCATCATCTCATCAATGGTATCCGTAATTTCGGCAGTCTTCCTTGCGACAGCAATCGTGAACTCCAATAACTCTTTATATTTATCTACTGGAATCATGGCATTTGTTTTCTCATATTCGTTGATTTTCAAACCGAGATTTTGCAGGACCATAATGGCTTCTTCTACAGATCCTTTTTCCAATTCAAACATTCTGATTCCCCCTATTTCTCTGGTTGAATTCCATTATGAGGGAGTTAAACCTTTTTTTAAATGGTAAAAGTTTCATTAAGTGCCATCTAAACTGTAAAAATTAGGATGAAAGTCCTTTTTTATTTCATTTTCAGTCATTTATAGATGTCTTTTTGTCTTTTATCCTTAAAATCACTTCCAATGAACTAGACCAAATCTACTTTTTCATGTTCACATTTTGTTCATTAATGATATAATCGATGATTTTTTCCATGAAATCTGCTGCCGGCATAAGCTGTTCTCCGCCACCCTGGGATAGTGAATCGTTGCCGCCGCCTTTACCGTTGATTAATGACAATGCCTTTTTTGATAGCTCTTTCATATCTCCAGGCGCACTCTTGCCACGTGCAAAAACAAATTGCAGCTTGTCCTCGTTTTCCCCTAAAAGAAGAAAGATCCCGTCATCTTTATTTGTTACCAGCACTCTTGCCAGCTTCTGCAGATCCTGAATGCTTCTATTTTGATATATTTTGCTCACAATAGGACGGCTCCCAGAAATTAGCTCTGCTGCTTCAAACTCAATCAGCTGCTGTTTAAAGTCTTCCAATGCCTTTTCAAGGTCCTTTCTTCCGTCTAAAAGGCGCTGAACTGCAGCTTCCATTCCTTCTTCTGGCGCGTTCAATAAAGAGGTGAGCTGCTGAATGACAGAGTTCTTCTGTCCAAGCTGCTTCAATACCCGTTTGCCGCAAACAAATTCTACGCGAATTTTTTTCTTTTGCCGCTCCCAGCCCAAAATTTTCAAGGCTGTTACCTGGCCAGTGCTGTCAGGGTGCGTTCCGCCGCAGCCGTTATAATCGAAGTCCGGAATAATGACAAGGCGGATATCATCAGTAACCGAAAGCGCCTTCCTAAGGGTGTACTGCCCTGCTTCCTCTGAATCCACCCATTTGGTGATAACCGGCCGATTTTCAAGGATGATTCTGTTGGCGAGTTCCTCAGCTGCGTTTGCTTCTTCTTCCGTAAGATCTTCTGTTTCAATATCGATTGTCAATGTTTCTTTCCCTAGATGGAAGCTGACTGTTTTGTACTGAAATAACTCTTCAAACGATGCTGATAAAATATGCTGGCCAGCGTGCTGCTGCATATAATCAAAACGCCGCTCCCAGTCGACTGCACCTGACACTTGCTCCTGCTCACCAATTGAGGCTGAGATATAATGGCGGATTTCTCCATCTGCTTCCTCAACGGCAGTGACCTCTATGCCATTTAATGTACCTGTATCAAACGGCTGCCCACCTCCTGTCGGGTAAAACGCCGTCTGGTTTAAGACAGCGTACAAGCGGCCTTCTTCGTCTCGTCCTTCTTTTAGAACTGCTGCGGTAAAGTTTTTTTGGTATGCATCCTGATAATACAATTTCTGTTCCATTTTGCAAGTTCACGCTCCGATTAGATTCTATTGCTTAAGTATAGCATTTTTTTAACAGTCAAAAGAAAAGACAGCCTCCTTTGTTAACGAAAGCTGTCCCAAGCCTTATATCTTTTTATAATTCGTTTAATGCCTGCTCTGCCCTGCTGACCAGGGATTTACCTCGTTCCACATATTCCTCCGGGAAAGGGGCATCCTTGTCGGCAGGCTCTTTAAACTGGTTAAAAGAGCCTGACAGCGCCCCAATATTCCCTTCCTCATCAACATCAGTCTGGAACTGGTGATCTAGTAAAAAGGGTGTCCCAATCTGAACAAGGGTACTGTTATCATCCAGCGGGCCACCGGTAGTCTCGAATGGAATCCTGACATATTGCTGATCTCCATGGTCATCATTCATCTTGTAATCAAAATAAGCATGGTCATACTCCCAGTTGCCATTGACCGTAAAGCCAATCGGCTCCAGCTTTTCCTTTAGCTCTCCTACCGTTACTTCTTTGCCTTCTATATTAGAGTTTATTTTGAGCATCGTAAGACCTCTTTTCTTTTTGGAATGGTATATTTGTTTTTTCCACTCCCAAAAGGGCATCAAACATAAATGAGCATACTGGTAATAAGTAATTAATTCAGATATACTCATTCTTCTGACCTTTGAGCTTGCTGAAGTCCTTTTCAGAGGCGTTTAGACTGCTTGACATACGACTTCCCCCAGCCTGCCCGTTTAGGCCTCTCTAATGGACTGCTTCCCTTCCATCCTCCCCAAACCTGTCCGTTTGCAGCGCTTTTTCCGGAAAACAAACTGGTTTTCACGTCATTTCTCCAATCCAGTTTTGACCTCACACAAATAATTTTAAAAACAAGAAGGACAGAAGGTATCCCCTCTGTCCTTTTGTACTTCTATTTAATTAAATGGTAAACAATTGACTCGTATGGCCGCAAGTGAATGCTTGAGACTTCACTGCTGGAATCCTCATAATTGGATAGCAGGATTTCCGCCTTATAACCGTCAAGCTTCACTTCAGCTGGAAGCTCGAATACAGATTCTTTAGCATAGAAGTTATTAACGACAAGCAGTTTTTCATTCTTGCCGTTTCTGATATATGCAAAAAGTTCCGGGTGTTCTTCTAGGATCAGCTGGTAGTCACCATAAGTTATAATGTCATATTGCTTTCTAAGCTGAATCAATTTTTTATAGTGGTAAAAAACCGATTTCTTCTCAGCAAGTGCGTTTTCGACATTGATGGTTTTATAGTTCCCTGCCGTTCCGATCCATGGAGTTCCTTTTGTGAAACCTGCATGCTCATCAGCATTCCACTGGACAGGTGTCCGCGAGTTATCACGTGATTTGCTTTGGAGGATTTTCAGGATTTCGCTTTTTGGCATCCCATCAGCTAATTTGATGTTATACATATTCAGTGACTCTACATCACGGTAATCCTCGATCTTTTCAAAGTAAGGATTCGTCATACCGATTTCCTCACCCTGGTAAATATATGGTGTCCCTTGCATCATATGGATGGCAGTTGCCAGCATTTTCGCCGATTCTTGATGGTACTTCTCATCATTTCCATACCTCGAAACAATTCGAGGCTGGTCATGGTTGCACCAGAACAGCGCATTCCAGCCGCCTCCTTTATGCATTTCCACCTGCCAAAGAGACAATATTCGTTTTAAGGCTAGGAAATCAAAATCAGCAAGACTCCATTTATCACCATTCTCGTAGTCTACTTTTAAATGATGGAAGTTGAACGTCATGCTCAACTCATTGCTGTCTGGATTTGAATATTTAATACAGTTTTCAATCGTTGTCGAGGACATCTCACCGACTGTCATACTGTCGTACTTCGAGAATACCTCCCGATTCATCTCCTGCAGATACTGATGGATTTTAGGACCGTCCGTATAAAATTTGCGCCCATCACCAGGAGGGACCGAACCGTCATCATCCGGGTAATCCTGATCCTTTGAGATTAAATTGATTACATCTAGCCTGAATCCGTCGACTCCTTTTTTGAACCAATAGTGCATCATCTCATACACTTCGCTGCGCATTTCTTCGTTCTCCCAGTTCAAGTCAGCCTGGGTGACATCAAATAAATGAAGGTAATACTGGGCAGTAGCTTCATTATATTCCCACGCATTGCCGCCGAACTTGGATTCCCAGTTGGTTGGCTCGCTTCCATCGTCTTTAGGATCCTTCCAGATGTAAAAGTCTCGATAACGGCTGTCTTTTGATTTCATCGCATCCTGGAACCATTCATGCTCTGTCGATGAGTGGTTCACAACGATATCCATAATCAGCTTGATTCCACGATCATGCGCTTCTTTAAGAAGGCGTTCAAAATCCTCCATCGTTCCGTATTCTTCATATATCTTGTAATAGTCTTTTATATCATATCCATTATCGCGCTGCGGTGAATCATAGATAGGCGTCAGCCAAATCACATCTACCCCGAGCTCCTTAAGATAATCAAGTTTTGAAATTATTCCCGGAAGGTCTCCCGTTCCATTTCCAGTCGTGTCATAAAAGCTCTTCGGGTAGATTTGGTATACAACGGATTTTTTCCACCATGGCTCAGTCATGCTGACCATCACCTCCATCAGGATTCTTTCATGCTGTTATTAAGCTTCTTTATTCTTTCTAGTTTTAGCGAAGATAAATGTCAGAACAAATGGTACGACAAGTGCAATCCCCATACCAATGAAGAATGTTCCCCAATACTTAGTATAAATCGATAAGAACCCTGGCAGCCCGCCAACTCCGATAGATGTAGCCATGACTCCTTTTAGAGTAAGAATCACACCGCCGATCGCTGAACCGATGATCGCAGCGATGAACGGATATTTATAGCGAAGGTTAACCCCGAACATTGCTGGTTCAGTGATACCGAGCCAAGCTGAAATTGCCGATGTTAATGATAGACCCTTCAGTTTTTCATTGTCCTTATGTGCAAACATCATCGCAAATGCAGCAGAGCCTTGAGCAATATTCGATAGCGCAAGCATCGGCCAAAGGAATGTGCCGCCGATTGTTCCGATCAACTGCAGATCAACAGCCAGGAATGTATGATGCATACCTGTAATAACTAATGGAGCGTATAAGCCTCCGTATAGCAAACCGCCAATCACAGGGACTGCATCGAAGATTCCAACAACGCCGTCAGTTATGGCATTACCAATCATGAATGTTACTGGCCCGATTACGATGAAAGCCAGGAATCCTGTAACTAATAATGCGATTGGAGCAACTGTAAGCAGTTGAATAGAATCCGGAATACGTTTTTTCAGGAAAACTTCTATTTTCGCCAATACATAAGACGCAAGCAATACCGGCAGCACCTGGCCCTGGTAGCCAACCTTTTCAATCGTCAAACCAAATAGATTCCACGCAGGAATATTCCCTTCCTGCTGTGCTGCACCATAGCCCCAGGCATTCAGCAAATCAGGGTGTACAAGCATTAAGCCAAGGACAATACCCAATAGTGGATTACCGCCAAACTTATTAACAGCACTCCAGCCAATCAATCCAGGCAGGAATACAAACGCAGTATTTGCAATCAAGTTAATGATGCTTGCGAAGTCAGCCCAGTTCGTATAGACATCAATGAGTGCTTTCCCCTCAAAAAAGATATCCTTCCCTGTGAGGATGTTATTGATTCCCATCAGCAAACCAGCTGTCACGATTGCCGGCAAAATTGGAATGAAGATATCCGCAAGTGTTTTGATCGCGCGTTGCAGCGGATTCAAGTTCTGGGCTGCAGCATCTTTAATTTCTTGTTTGCTTGCTGTACCAATCCCGGTGATATCAACCATCTCATTATAGACTTTGTCAACAAGCCCCTGGCCGATTACAACCTGGTATTGGCCATTTGCCGAGAATGAACCTTTCACTAAATCATTATTCTCCAGCTTCTCCTTATCCACCTTACCTTCATCCTTCAAAGCAAAGCGCAGCCTAGTAACGCAATGTGTAGCTGCTGCGATATTTTCCTTGCCGCCGACAGCTTCTACGATCTGTTCAACTGCTTTACGATCCATAGCTTTCTCCTCCTGATACCGTTTTCAAATACTATCATAAAAAAAACCAAACACTTGTATATACATGTTGTTTACGTTTTCATTTTACTTGTATATACAAGATTCGTCAATATATTTAAATCATCATATAAAATTCCCTTAATTGGCTTTTTAAAACAGTTTATCTCCCCTTATTTTCCGATGGGAATCCAGGACACGACCGTCCAATCAGTTATGGAAATTATTGAGCCTGTAGGATATGTTTTGAGAAAGTCAAGTTAAGGGTAAAAATAATAGAATAAACTAACTGCTTCATACAGTACGGAAGGGTGTTACTATGCAAATAACCAAGAAAATTGAAGAAGGTTATAAAAAGTTTGAAGGCAAAGCAAAAGAATATGTAAAACGCCCAGAAAAAACGGATGCTCTTCTGAAGGACGCAACCAAAAAAGCGGATGAGCGGAAAGGATCCCTTTCGGAGGTTTGGGATAATCTTCACCTGCTGTTTGATTTAGTCGGCTCCTGGAGAAAAGGTGAATACAAGAAAATTCCGACAGGTTCAATCATAACCATCATTGCCGCAATCATTTATTTTGTTTCTCCAATCGATCTGATGCCTGATTTTCTTATTGGCCTTGGAATTATCGATGATGCCGCAGTTATCGGTTTCGTTCTGAAGCAGGTTACTGCCGATTTGGAAAAATTCAAGCTATGGAAGGAAGCAAATGACACCGAAAAAGCCATAATGAATGATGATGCTGCAGCTGAACAGCTGATAGAGTAGAAGCGCCCGGGGAATAAGGGCGTTTTTTTTAATGGTTTTTACTTTTAAAGCATTGGGAAAATACTAGACGACTCTGAAGTCCTAAAACTATCAAGCACGGAATGAAGAATTTGTCCTATTCTAAAACCTGGTATTATTCAGTACGTTAAAGTAATAGTAAATTTTTTACAAGGTTTTTCAGAGGCTGTGTTCTCCTGCTGATCGCATAACATAACCAATTAACATTGACATGGCTAGAAAGGAAGAAGGCAGTTTCACAGAAAGAAAACAATAAGGGGGAAGGAAAATGAAAAGACTAATGGCAATAACCTTTATCCTGCTGCTAATGTTTTCTGGATCAGTAATAGCCGCTTCTCATCAAGCTGTCAGCTCAAAACCGGACAAAACTGAAGCCGCACAATTAAGCGGTACTGTCAATCCGGATGGAAACACTTGCTGGAGATGCACGAGCTATGCTTACTATGATGGTTACCGAGTCTGTGTCTCAGGCTATTGGTCTTCAAATTGCCCTGTTTATAATTAATTGACTCTGATATAGCTGAGAGTTGATTTTTAGAACCCTGTTGATTGTAGTGGAAGGCGCGTAGACTCCTCCGAAAATGCTATCGCATTTCCATCGTGCGTGGGCAGACTCGAGGAAGGCCATTCAAAGTCCTGCGGGCGCAGCTGGACAGGTGAGACCTAGGTAGAAATGAACCGAAAGAAGGTTCATTTTACCCCTCAGGAGCAAAGCGACAAGGAGGCTCAGCGCCAGCCCCAAGAAGAATTCGCTCATGAAAATAGCCGGCAGTTGGGCTTTTTCATAATTCTTCAGCGGAAAGCGAAGCGCCTGGAACGAAAATCAACAGCCCTGTTTAAAAGAGCAAATAACTAAAAAAGGATGCAGAACAATATGGATATCCCATATGTCCGCATCCTTTTTTCATTATCCTTTTGTGCCAGATGCGAGGTTCGAACCTTCGATAAAATATCTCTGGAAAAAGAAAAACAGAAGCACAACTGGCAGCAGAACAGTCACCGACATGGCCATCAAATAATGCCACTGAGTCTGAACAGTGCCTTTGAAGGTCTGCAATCCGATTTGCAATGTATACATGCTTTCATCATTAATATAAAGTAATGGTCCAAGCAAGTCATTCCACGCACCATTGAATGAAAAAATGGCTACTGTAATAAGTGCAGGCTTGGTCAAAGGAAGCATGACATGCCACCAAATCTGTAAATGACCCGCACCATCAAGTACGGCAGCCTCAATCAATTCATTCGGGATCCCCATCATAAACTGGCGCAGCAGGAAGATAAAGAAAGCACTTCCCAGGAACGCCGGAACGATCAATGGCAAATACGTATTCACCCATCCCAGCTTGGAAAAAAGAATGTACTGTGGTACCATCGTCACAAATCCAGGTATAAGCATTGTTGAAAGGACAATGACGAAAAGCGTATTCCTTCCTTTAAATCTGATCTTGGCAAAAGCATAAGCTACAAGCGAGTTTACTAATACACTTCCAACAGTACCAATGACCGCAATGAACAAGGTGTTTAATGCCCATCTTGTAAATGGTGCAGTCTGCCATGCTTCAATATAATTGCTGAAATTGAATTCCTTCGGTATGAAGGTCGGCGGATACTGAGCAATTTCTGCAGGTGATTTCAGGGATGTTGATATCATCCACCATAAAGGCATCAGGATCAGCGTGCTCCCTGCTACAAGCAAAAGCGTAACGAATGTAAGCTTTACTTTTTCTTTGAATTTCTTTGTTTCGTAAAACTTAGGTGCTGTTGCCGCACTCATTTCCCATCGCCTCCTTCATAATGTACCCAGCGCTTGCCGAGTTTCATATTTACTACAGTCAAAATCATCACGATAATGAATAACAGCCATGCCATTGCAGATGCATAACCCATATTAAAGACTTCGAATGCATTGTTCCACATATGAAGGTTATAGAATAAGAGAGAGTTCCCAGGTCCTCCGCTGCCATTCTCTGTCATGACATAGGCTTCCTGGAAAATCTGGAATGATCCAATCGTACTGGTGATTACATCAAAAAAGATAATCGGTGAAATCATCGGCAGGGTGATGTGGAAAAATTTCTGCCATGATGTTGCTCCCTCGATATCAGCCGCTTCATACATTTGCGGGGAGACTCCCTGCAGGCTTGCAAGGTATAAGAGCATTCCTCCGCCTACACTCCACATTTTCATTAAAAGCAGCGCCGGCTTCGTCCATTCAGGATCGAAAAGCCACGCAGGTCCCTCGATGCCAACCCAGCCGAGCATCGTATTGACAAGTCCTGTTGACGGACTTAACAGCTGCATCCAAAGGAAATAGACAGCCACCCCCGATAAAATCGCAGGAAGATAATAGATTGTGCGGAATATCTTCATCCCTTTTACCTTTTGATTTAAAAGGACACCCAATAAAATGGCTCCCGCAGTCGTCAATGGAACAGAAAAGATTACATAGTAAAGGGTATTATAGAGAGAAGTGCGGAATAAATCGTCCATCGTAAACATGCGTTTAAAGTTTTCAAATCCGATAAAGTTCATTTTTGACGTAATATTATAATCTGTAAAGCTGGCAGCAAGGCTGAATAATAAAGGCCCTAATGTCAAACCGATAAAACCGATGATCCATGGAGAGATAAACAAATATCCTGCCAGATTATCCTTGGCCTTCCTGCTGAGCCCCTTCCTTTTGGAAGCAGCAGCTTTGCCCTTCGTATCGTAAAGTACTTTAGTCCCAGCTTCTCGATGTGACAATGTAGTATCAGAAGACTTCATACCTTCCTAAACCCCCTTAATGTATATTTAAAAACAGAGTATTTCGAAAACTAAAATCCCTATGAAAAAGAGAAGGGCGCCCCTTCTCTTTTTCATATCAACCCTGAAAAGCCACTATTTCTTCATTTTTTCTACGTCAGCTTCCGCCTTCTTCAACGCTTTTTCAGGTGAGATCTTCCCTAATAATGCATTGTCGATCTGCGGATTGATCCGACTGTGATAATCTGGATATTCAACTGGTACAGGGAACATTTTTGTTTGTTCAAGGTTTTTAACAGTAGCCTCATAAACAGTTTTTTCCTCGCCCTTAAGCTCATCAACTGTAGCTTCGGCCGCTTCTTTATTGGCGACATTGTCATAGTTCTTAATTGCCCAGTACTTCTGTGCATCGACACCTGTCAGATATTTGATGAAGTCCATTGCTTCCTTAGGATGCTTGGCACCTTTAGGGATTTCAGCTACGAAACCGCCGCCTTCTGACCAGTTGCCTGCCCCTTCCTCATATGCAGGAATCGGTGCGACACCAAAATCGACATCCTGGCCATAATCTCTTAATTGTGTATAGAACGTACCAACATCTACCCACATTGCCACCTTTTCTGCGATGAATGGGTTTGCCTGTTCACTGCCAAACTCAGCCTGGAAGGCCTGTACTGTATTTTCACCTAAGCGTTCCTTCCAGCCAAGAATCCACTCTAACGCTTCTGCTTTTTTAGGTGTATTGATCGCCAGCTTTCCATCATCGATGAAACCTTTGCCGTTATCAGCATTTGTCATCCAGCTGGATGCTCCTGTACTTCCCCATAAAGGATAAAAACCGATTCTTTCATATCGATCGCCTTTTTTTACATCCAATTTTTTTGCGTACTCTTCAAGTTCTGCCCATGTTTTCGGAGGCTTGTTTGGATCAAGACCTGCTTCCTTGAAGGCCTTTTTGTTATAGAAAAGGAGGCGTGTATCCGTATTGAACGGAACCGCATATGGCTTCCCTTTATACTCGACTGTTTCCCAAAGATGCGGATAGAATTGCTCTTTGTAAGAATCATCCACATACTTGCTTAAATCCTCTACCTGCTTGTTTTCTGCACGCTGTGCCACAGTATTGATATCATTGATGATGACGTCCGCAGGATTTCCTGCTGCTACTGAAGCAAGGTTCTTCGTCCAAATGTCTCCCCAAGGAAGGAATGTATGCTTAACGAAAACCTTATCCTGGGAATTATTATAGTCATCGATGATTTTTTCGATGATCGGCCTGCGAGTTTCTGAACCCCAGAAACTCCAGAAATTGACGACTACCTTTCCATCCTTCGTCTTTTCGGCTTCTGCTTTTTTCTCACCCGAACAGCCAGCCAAAAGACCGATTAGTAAAAATGATACAAGAATTAATGCCAGACCCCTTTTCATGATTCTCCCCCTGTATATTCAAGTTGAAATAATTAATACAAGCTAACTAATACCCTGTAAAATTCAGCGTTAAACATTTCTTAAAAAAATAGTTTTATAGACCTAGGCTGTTGATTTGCGTTCCAGGCGCTTCGGTATCATTCTTTAGCAAACGCAGGCAAAAAAAAATACAGGTTCTAGAATTGAACCTGCTGTTGAATACCTATTAATGTCTCTTTTATTTCCTTAGCCTGCAATGCTGGCAGTCTGTAAACTTCTTTGCTATTGAACTGCTTAATAAAAATATTATCTTCAGTAACCCAAAGTTTTAGTTGAGCAGGTTCTCTTCCATCTGAAATTACCAACAAATCATACGCTGCATTGCCTGCCGGCTTAATATCAGTCTGTTCCATGTTAACCAATGCTTTATTAATCGTTTTCAGCCAGCGTTTATCATCCATGCTCAGAATACCAGGCATTGTCAGGTTAGAAGTTTTCAAGCTGTAATAGTAATTCGAACTCGCCCTGCCTAGATAGGTCCTTTCCACTTCTCCCGCCGAAAAATGATCCGCAGGCTTAATCGAAGAGTGATGGCTCTTAAGCGGCGAAGCAATTTGGATATATAGGAATCCTGAACAGACAATCAGCATTCCAAGCGTCAATATTAGTCCTGCCCAGTTGCTGATGATGTTTCGATAGCTAGGATTTGGTTTGCTTTGCTGGATTATAAGATTAAAAGTTTTCTTTTTCTGTGTCTGAGACCTTGGTATATGGTTAAGACTCCTGAAGCTGTCTTCAAGCTCAAATGATCTCTTCAATTAATTCGCCTCTTCTCTTTAACTCTTTTTTTAACGCCGCCATTGCCCTTGAAGTGGTGATTTTTACTTTGCTTTCACTCCAGCCCAGGATGACAGCTGTTTCTCTTATTGAAAACTCTTTGATTTTCCTTAGAATCAGTACTTCCTGATAGCTTAGTTTCAATGATTTAATAGCCTTGTACAGAAGAGAAGTTTTTTCTCCTTTTACGATGATTTCAATAGGTGATGGCTGACTCGACTGAATCGGATACTTGTCCAGTGAAAAGAAGCGGAGCCTGTTCACTCTTCTCAGGTAGTCAATCGCTCCATTTCTTGCGATTTTTACGAGCCATGTAAACATTTGTGAATCCCCATTGAATTCGTCAAAGTGCTTGTACACCTTTAAAAAGGTTTCCTGGGTCAGATCCTCGGCAACTTCCTTTTTTCCTGTCAGCAATAAGAGATAGCCATACACTTTGTCACTGTACTCCTCATAGACCTGTTGAAAAAGCAGACTGTACTGATCGCTCAAATTTCTCCCCCCTTTTTGCAAACAGTTAGACGAACGAGCGCGAAAAAGGAAACAGTATTTTCTGAATTTTTTTACTTTATTTTAAAATAACAGGAATATTTTCTTTTTCCATCATCCATAATGACTAACTTATTCTTCTTTTATTTAGGCTCTTTTCTAATGCTTTGTTGCTATTCTTTATGCTTTTGAAATCTCCTTCTAAATGTTTTTTTAAAGAAGGCATTGCAATAAAACGCAGTTGATTTCCGTTCCAGGCGCTTTGCTTTCCTCGGGGCGTGCGGTGAGCCTCCTGATATGAACGAAACGGTCAAGTTCCTCACTACAGTACCCGTTTGGTTTTGTTTTTAGGCACCTTTAAGAAGAGAAGCTATTTAAGCTTCTTTGCCTGGTTAGATATTCAGCCATCATCTGGCTAGATTCT